>NZ_WBKM01000278.1 GCF_015714725.1 Nostoc sp. WHI | reverse complement strand
CTGCCGTTGAGGGTAAAGCCGTTGCTGCCGTTCAGGTCGGAGACGTTTAAGGCGCTATTAAAGCCGTTGGTGCTGCCAAATACTACGTAGCTTTGCCCTGCACCAGAGATGGCACTTGATGCGCCGATAATTAAGTCGTCGATGCCATCGCCATTGATGTCTCCGGCACTGCTGATTGATGTGCCTAAGGCGTTGCTGGCAGTGCCGTTGATGGTAAAGCCGTTGCCGCCGTTCAGGTCTGAGAGGTTAAATGCAAATGCATCAGCCATGATTTTTTCGTATGTTTCTTGTTAGCAATGGAAATAATATAGATATAAAATTTTTAAACAAATAACATTAGGATTAGTTAAAGCTTAGGTTAAGCCAATTGGTAGTTTGAAATATTTCGTGTTTTTATGATATAGTTTTTATGATATGGGTGGTATAGATTATCATACTTTTTCTGTAATTATTCAAATATTCAAAAAAGTTACTATTTTTGTAGATTTTAGACAACTATTTTCATGAAGTAAATAGTATTCTCAAGAAGTAGTAGGTAAGATTAAACATAAAATGACCATGTTTAATCTTACCTACTTATTTTGGGATGGCAATTTTACCTGAATTATGAAAATCACTTTACCTTAATGCAGACTCGCAGAAGTTTGCCATAAGCTACCGCTAACGTGCAATGGAAATAAAGTCAGGATTTCACGAATCTTTTAAGACTGCTATAGCTAAATAGTTGTTAAATTTCGCTAACAAGAACAACACTATAATGTTATGGAAAATTCCGTGCATTGGGTACTAGACATGACATTCCATGAAGATGCTAGTCGCATCCGTAAATATAATGCCCCATAACTGGTTATTTGTCAAATAAAATTAGATGCGTTTGCCCTGCTTTAACAATACAATGCGTCAAAGAATTGCTCGTTTGGTTAGAAAGACTTTATCTCTCTCTAAGAGGGTGTTTGAAAAGTCCTATTGTAGGTATCAAAACGTTATAGATCCCCCTTAAAAAGGGGGACTTTGATTCCAGTTCCCCCTTTTTTAAGGGGGGTTAGGGGGGATCTATCAGTGCCTAAAATCACAGCCAAATACTTTTCAAACATCCTCTAAAAAGCTAAATAACCACATTGGTGCTATCTGGTATTTTATTCATCATTATAATTCTTGTTGTAGTGCCTAAATTTATTTTCACTACATATTTACCACTACCTAAAGCTTAATCAAAAATTAATAAAACTTTAATAGGTAGGAAATTTTATCTTAATAGTCCACAAGTATATTGACCTTAGAAGTATCTCAGACACTTCTCTGCAATCTCATCTGTCATAACAAGCTTTGTTTGTGTAGCTGAGGCAGTATGTTATGGGCTTTTTCCGTTATCGCAAATGTCCTCCAGACTTCCAATTGAAGGACGATTTAGATATTTGGAATACTCCCAGAAGTTAACAAGTCGAAATTAAGGAGAAAACTCTCATGGTTCTTTACGGTTATACAGTCGGAGATACGGATAGCGATCCGAATACGGCTGGAACACAATTCGAAGTTTACCGCTTTCGTGTAGACCCATTCAATCCTACTCCTCTATTTGTAGGTCGGATTCCTGCTCTGAATAGTCAGAACAACGACTTAGAAGGACTAGGAACTAACCCCAGTACTGGAAGGGTAAGTGCCGTTAATGAAGCACGGGCAAGCGTTTCAACAACATTACCAAATCCAACAATTGATCCAGATGTTGTTGTGGTTAACAATATTGATGTGACTTTTGCTCCACAGATTAAATCAGTATCAAATGGATTAATAACGCGTTCGTCATTACCTGCTAATCCACCTAATAATCCACCTAATCCACCTATTAATGTATTTCGTTTTGGGTTTGACTCTGGTGCTGACTTTGGGCGTGACACCTCATCAACTGGAACGATACTGTCGACTAATGTTCTGTACAACATTTCGGGCAATGATACCACCAGTAACGGAGTACCGGTAGGAAGCTCGCTTTACAAAATTCCTGGAGTTACTACTGGAACTGGAGTTACTACTCTTATAGATAGATTCGGTACAGCTACTACCACTGCACAAATACAAGGAAGTGCACCTACCAATCCTGGAAAATTTGCTGATGGGTTAGCTATCGATAATCTTAATCCTGGTCGTACTCGCGCTTTTGCTAGCGATTTCGATAACTTAGATGACGTTGCAGGCGACACTACCAGAAATAACCTGTACAAAGTTGATCTGTTTACTGGTGAGCTATCTGCGCCGATTGTGCTGAGAAATCCTCCAAATCCTTCAAATCCTTCAGCTCCACCTGTTCCTCTTAATCTCAACCAAGATTCTGGACTAGCATTTACTAATGCTATCACCTCTACCAGCCCTACTCAAAGACTGTTAGCTTTGCTGGAGAATGGGCAAGTCTACGAGATCACAGGCTACCAAGACGAGCACGATGCACCAGGTTTAACTTTGGGTACTGCCACAGGTGTTAACGGTGCTGGTTTTGCAACCGCCAGATTACTTGGCACAGTCAATTTACCCAATGCTTCAAGTGGAGCAACTGATTATGAAGGCTTCACGATTGTTAACGAATAACAGCCGTTAGAATACCCTTTTATTACAACTCCTGCAAAGAGTACTTTTGCAAATGCTGGAGAAAGGGTTAACTAAAGGATAAAAGAAAACTCTATCTGTCTCATCCTTTACTTAACCCTTTTTTATTAATGTTATGAACTCTAGTATCCAAGCTCTTTAAGTACTGCTTGGTGTCTAAGTCACCAGTTAAAAGGTTAATTGAATTTAGCTAAAAATACTAAAGACAAAAAAATCGCTATCGGCTTGAAAATAAGAAATTATTTTTTATTTTTTAATATGATTTATGTTCAGGACATCTCTACTAAATTTCTTACTACTACAGAAGGATTTGACCAATTACCAGATGAGGTACTCGCCAATTTATCACAACAATTGCAAATTAGGCAGTATCGCATTGGTGAGATAGTCATTAATAATGAAACACTTCCTGAACAAGTAATATTTATTTACGAAGGACAAGTACGCTTATTAGGATACGACTTGCACAGGCAAATGCTAACTACTTTAAAATTATTACAACCAGGAGCCTCTCTTGGTGAAATTAGTTTGTTACGTGGCGTAGCTTGTGAGTTGGCGATCGCTTCTACAGAAGTAGTATGTTTAACCTTAAGTGCAGCAGAATATTTTAATCTTCTTGCTTGTTATCCAGACTTTGCCAATATTCGCACAAATCAAAGTTATTTAGCAGAAGTTTTTGACATTCTCAAGTCGCAAGCAGAAAAACAAGCTAATGTTGTTTTAAATCTTAAAGAGTTAGCTGAAAAAGCTTTAGTTGGAGCTACAATACATTACCTCTCTCCAGGAATAACTCCAATCACACAATTAGATAAGGAGAATATCTGGTTTGTCAGTAGTGGTAATGTTGCAAATTTATTACCTAATTCTCATTTAAACTTGAACGATGTTGGAGAAACTATCAAACTCACAGCGGAAATTCCAGCACGTTTGATTGGGCTGCGACCATCAGATTTGCTATTGCAAGATTTTCCAGAAGTAGAACCCCAAATTGTAGAACCCCAAATTAATGATAAGCCACAGCAGATTGCAGATGAATTAGAAATTCCCTACGCACCAGAAGAAATTGCCAATTCAAATCCTTACCCATCCAAAAGTTCACAAAAACGTAAAAAATACCCATTCTTTTCTGGTAAGGGAGAACTAAATGTAGCCATTGCCTGTTTCCAAATGCTCACAAAGCACTTGGAAATGCCATTTCGTCGGGAAGTAGTTCGTCGCATCTTATCTAAACAACTTAAACGCCAGGGAAATATATCATTTCAAGCTTGTGCTTACTTGTCAGAGTTAATTGGACTCAAAGCGCAATTAATAGATTTACCCATCACCGCAGCCACACTTATTCCCGCACCAGCATTGATTCGCTATGGTAATAATTATGCTGTTTTATATGCAGCCGATGCCAGTACGATTGTTGTGGGTGCGCCATCCAAGGGAATCATCCGCTGCAAACCCACGGAATTTGTTGATCAATTAGATGCTGATCAAACCAATTTACCTCCGCGAGTCCAGGTATTACTGCTTGCTTCCACTAAAGAAACACCCCAAAAGCATTTTAGTTGGCGCTCGTTTCTTCCTTATCTATCACGTCACCGTCGAGTACTGATAGAAGTATTAATTGCTTCTTTCTTCGTTCAGCTAGCAGCACTAGCAAATCCCCTGATCGTGCAATTAATCATTGACAAAGTTATTACTCAAAATAATATTAATACCTTGCACATTTTAGGAGTACTGCTATTAGTTATTGGGGTATTTGAAGCCGTCCTGACCACATTGCGAACTTATTTATTTGTCGATACCACTAACCGCATCGATATGGGTTTAGGGTCACAAATTATTGACCATTTGCTGCGGTTACCACTACGTTATTTTGAACGCCGACCTGTAGGTGAACTATCTACTCGAATTAACGAATTAGAAAATATCCGGCAGTTCCTGACTGGTACTGCTTTGACAGTCGTTTTAGATGCTGTTTTCTCTGTGGTTTATATTGGTGTGATGCTGATTTATAGTTGGCAACTCACCTTAGTTGGTTTAGGGACAATTCCAGTATTTGTCATTATCAATTTAATTGCCTCTCCGACTATTAGCAGACAGTTACGCGCCAAAGCTGAACGGAATGCCGAAACTCAATCTTATTTTGTTGAGGTCATGTCAGGAATTCAAACAGTAAAAGCGCAAAATATTGAATTGCGATCGCGCTTTTCCTGGCAAGAGCGTTATGCTCGTTTCGTTGCAGCTGGTTTTAAAACTGTAGTTACTTCTACCCTTGCCAATTCTACTAGCGACTTTCTCAACAAACTCAGTAGCTTGCTAGTTTTGTGGATGGGAGCTTACTTAGTTGTGCAAGGAGAATTAACGCTCGGTGAATTAATTGCCTTTAGAATTATATCCGGTTACGTTACCAGCCCAATATTGCGTCTAGCTCAAACTTGGCAAAGCTTCCAAGAAACTGCTTTATCTTTAGAGCGTTTAGGTGATATTGTTGATACACCACAAGAAGCAGAAACAGACCGCCAAAAGATTCCCCTACCAGACATTAAAGGGGCAGTAAAGTATGATAATGTTTCCTTCCGATTTTTACCCAGTGGCCCTTTGCAACTTTCTAATGTCAATCTCGACTTTGCTCCAGGAAAGTTTATCGGCATCGTCGGACAAAGTGGATCTGGTAAAAGTACGATGATGAAATTACTGCTCAGGCTTTATGAAGTAGAATCTGGCAGAATTTTGATTGATGGCTATGATATTTCCAAAGTCGAACTTTATTCGCTACGACGACAAGTAGGTGTAGTTCCCCAAGAATCGTTGTTATTTGATGGTACAGTCCAGGAAAATATTGCACTGACAAATCCCGATGCTACAACTGAGCAAATTATTGAAGCGGCAAAAGTCGCAGCTGCCCACGAATTTATCATGAACTTACCCAACGGTTACAACACGCGGGTAGGAGAACGGGGTGCAGCACTTTCCGGTGGACAACGACAAAGAATTGCGATCGCTCGTTCTGTTTTACAACGACCAAAGTTACTAGTTTTAGATGAAGCCACTAGTGCTTTAGATTATCCCACAGAGCGACAAGTCTGCCTCAACTTAGCCAAAGAATTCCAGGGAGATACGGTATTTTTTATTACCCACCGCTTGAATACTGTAAGTCATGCAGATATCATTGTCGTGATGGATGCTGGCAGAGTTATAGAACAAGGAAACCATCAACAACTAATGGCTGCCAAAGGTCATTATTATTATCTCTATCAGCAACAAGAAATAAATTTAATAACTACTAATCCTTAACCAGAAATTCTTAAAACCTTAACAAGTGGAAAACTTTTTCTTAACACTACTCAAGTAAATTGTCCTTTGAACCAAAAAATCCACTGGAATGTTTTATGCATATTTTTAACCGTACAACTTTGACAGCTGCCTTTTTCTCCTTAACCTTGACTTTCCTGACTAATCAAACGGCTAGAGCACAGACGCAAGACTTAGTTTCAGAAGATAAGTTTGACGCAGCTTTTATCGTTATCTCACCAGTCGGTGCGGTAGCTAGTCACGAAGCTTCAAACTTGAGCTTTGAGCAAACAACCGCTTCCCTTAATTCTAATTTTCGTTTATTTTTTTCCAACCTTACATTAACTACCGCTCTTCAACAAGTTACCTCAAATAGTTATAACTTAGATTTCTTGCTGACTACAGGTTCTAATGCTGGATTTATTCCTCCAGAAATTGGACTAGGAGGACAAGCGATCAATGAATGGAGAGTCGATATTGGTAACTTTATCTCTGGCATCAATAATGGAATAGATTTCCTTACTCCTGTTACTTATAATTCAGCGCAAGGAAGCTGGTTTGATGACGGCAATTTAGTGCTTGAAACCAGTTATCTATCTCAACTGAATGATAGTAGTACGACAACTCAGTTTCTCGGACAATTTGAGGTAAGACTCAACACAGGTGATTTAGGAGCTTTTGGTAATGGGATTGATACTTTTGCCTTAAAAGTCAACGTAACCACAACGAATCAACCAACTCAAGAAGTTCCCGAACCTTCAATCAGTGGTGTGTTGTTGATTTCTGCAACCTTAGGGCTAGCTTTAGCTCGACGACGCAAAGGTAACAAAAGTTTTTCTTGAGTAGAATAGGACTTACGCAAAACTACACGCTGTAGGGGCAATTCATGAATTGCCCCTACCTGAAAATCAAGGTTTCGGGTATTGTTTGCGTAAGTCCTGTAGAAGATACTGTTGGCGAACTTAATAATTCACCGAAAAGTGTGAGAAGGGGTGTGAGTATCAATGGAACAGAAAACCGGGATAAGAAAATTGAGTTCAAAGACTAAAAACAGCCGCTACCATGTATAAGTAAGTCGGCTTGAAAAAACCAAAGTATGTAAAGATAAGTAAATACGGAGAATGCATCTACCGAGGTGGCTAAGACATAGGCGCTCGTTTAAGGGTATTTCTGACTGGTGAGCAGGATAAAACTCTATTAAATCTGAGAACTGCGGATGCACCGCAGAAAGTCTAAGATCGAGCAGAGATCATCAGGTTGAATGCAGATGGCTGGTACGTTGAAAAAATAGCTGCTCATTTTAACTGGACGCCACAAACAGTAAGAGAAGTTTTACATAAATGGGAAAAGCTTGGTCTACAAGGACTTTGGGATAAACTTTCTTCGTGGGGGCAAAACGAAATACACCGAAGAAGACATAGTATTTTTGGAAGAATGTCTCAAAAAAGAACCACGAACATACAACAGTCTTCAGTTAACTCAAAAACTTCTTACCGTAGGCGCAGCCCGCCGCAGGCATCGCCAAATAAAACTGAGTCCCGATAGATTAAGACGGGTACTCAAAAAAAGGGGATCATTTGGAAACGAGCTTTGAATTTGTCATAAAGGAAAACAAGACTCCGTAATACGGGAAAAAAAGCAAGCAGACTTAGTTAGATATGTTGGAATTAGCTGCTGCTAGCGGAGAAATAGACCTAAAATACTTAGACGAATCAGGATTTTGTGTATAAAGTGAGCCTGGTTACACTTATTACCAGCGAAGTGAGCAAAAACGTATCGAGTAAACCAAGCGTCGTGGTCGCAGATTAAGCATTATCGGATTTTTTCAACCAATAATCAGCTTTATTTACGGTCTGGTTATCGGAGGTGTTGACAGAAAATCTTATATCCAGATGATGGAGGAAGAAGCTGCTGATACCCAAAAGATGGGGCGCATCAGAGTCATAGTGCAGGACAACGGGCCGATACATCGATGTCGGGAAGTTCAGCAGTTATGGTCAAAGTGGGAACAGATGGGTTTGTACATCTTCTTTTTGACCAAATATTGCTCCGAAATGAATCCGATTGAATTGGAATGGCAACATCTGAAAAAGGATGAACTGGCAGGAAAAATTTTTGACGATGAGCTAGAACTTGCCTATGCCGTAATTGATGGTGTTCAAGCTAGAGGAGAAAAAGGAAAATACAGTACACAACGTGTTAAATTTAACTCGAATAATTCTGGTTAAGCTTTCGTTACATACTTAGGAATTTTCCCGCCGACTTACTTACGATTAAATTTATAATTTTATTAAAAATAAATGTTCAATCATGTTAGATTGTAAATAACTGTAAAATTTTAGACAACCAACACTCATAGTACAACATAGGAAAATTAGCAAATGTTTAGACAAAGTTCTCACGAGAGAAACTTTCTCAAAGCTTTAACTGGTAGTGCAGTCAAAGGATCTCATAAGTTAAGACTGGGACTGGAATCCGGCCGGATTATTCTGGTTGAATCTGTACCTTTTTTGATTGCTTGTGCTGTATTCGTAAGCGTTATCAGCCTAAAAAGTCCTATCCTGCTTTTTTGTTTACTAGTTGGTAGTTTAATTGCAGTCATCACACAGCAAATTGGGCAGCAGGTACATTTACCAAGGCGATCGCTAATATTATTACAAGTTTTAGCAGCAGCCATCATCCTGGCTTTATATTGGTTAGACTATTTTGCAGCCCCCGCGCAAGCACAGTTTTTTGGGGAAGCTGAAAAGTTTTTCAAAAGAACCCTACAAGATGGTTCAACAACAAATGCTGGTGGTGCTGACACAGCAGTAAGTTTGATATTTAATGTATTGCGGGCGATTTACTTACTCTATATTGCAATTTCCTTAGTTGGTGTGATTAACGCAGTGCGTAAAGATGAAGATTGGCAAAGTATCGCCAGAACTCCCCTATTAGTCGTTGTTGCTGTTACCATTGCTGATGTACTCACACGCTTTATAATCGGCGATAATAAATAATTTAGATATTTCAAATGTCTCAAGAGCGGGAACAAGAATTTCGTCCAGTTAATCAAGTTCTGGGAAGCCAGCCCTCATTAGGACCAATTCCAGCAGATCAAATTCTTCCTTGGACGGTAATTGCCTTAGTCTCTTACTTTATCATCAATGGAATTTTTGGCGGTCTTTTCCAAGAAGAGTTTCAAAAATGGTTGTGGACAGTATTAATTACTGGTTGGGGAATCGGAACTTGGTGGATCTTAACTGGTGGTAGAAGTTGGAGCTTTTTAAGTAAATTTATTGGCGTTCCTGCTTGGACAAGAGGCTTTGCTCGTTATCAAAGCTTACTCGAAGTTAACCATGAAGCAAAAAATCGGAAAACAAAGCGTCAGCGTCGCCGGAAATGAAAGTAGATTAACACCATTTGAAGATGCCTTACACTTGGCGACGATGCTACGTGTCGCAATGAATGGACGTGATATTGGTGCTTACCTTTTGACAAAAGGCACTCAAAAAGATCGATTCTGCTTTGTTTTTGGTTTTGACTGTAAGGGAATTCATACCACTTTAAGACCAGAACAAATCGATACACTTTTTAATAACATTGAAGCCGGATTGAAAGACATCCCAAGCGGTGAAAGAATGACACTGCATTTGGGATCTTTTAGTTCAGATAAAGAGCGGCAGAAAGAATTAGCATCACTAATCAGAAATGCCCCATCACGAGATATTAAATATTTGTTGATGGCGGAAAGAGCTAGAGTCAAAGAATTGACTATTTCTGGTATTCGTAAGCCAAAATTTTTGCGGATTTATGTCACTTACACCATTGAATCCAACTCGCAACATGCCGATGATTGGATAGAGAAGCTTTTAGTCAGAGCTGAATCATGGTGGTTGAAATTTAAAGGTGAACTCTCAGAAGTAGAAAACCAGCGCATTGAAACCCTGATCACAAATGCTTACAAACAGGGTTTTCTCCGTTGGGAACAAATTTTATCTAACCAAATGGGATTGGATGTTAAACCTTTGAAAGCTGATGAACTCTGGGAGGATGTCTGGAAAAGGTTTAATGATACAGAGGCAATAGATATTCCTCAGTTAATGACTTTAGATGAACAAGGACTGCACGAACAAGTTAATTCAGATTTAGCTAGTACTAGATTGCTTATCGACAATGTTCACGGTGCAACCTTGTTGATGGAGTCTAGCGTACCTTGTGCCGATCGCAGGTGGGTTAATGTTAACAATCGTTATATTGGCGCACTGTCATTTCTAGAAAAACCCGGAGGTTGGCCAAATAAATCTGTCCAACTGCGCTATTTGTGGGAACTGTTGGCTAGAGAAACAGTAGTAGATACAGAGATTTTTTGTGAGTTGACTGCGGCAAATCCAGCAGTGGTTAAAACTACCCTGCAACGAGTCTTGAAGCAGTCGAACATGACGACAATCATGGCTCAAGAAAAAAGTAAAACCATTGATGTCAACGCTCAATTAAAGTTAAAGAAATCGGTAGCAGCACAAGAACAATTATATGAAGGTGCAGTTCCGATTTATACGAGTGTCGTCATTTTGGTACATCGTCCGAGTGTAGAGAGATTAGATGAGGCGACAAGATATATTGAAAACTGTTTTCAACGTCCAGCAAGAGTAATTAGAGAAACTGAGTATGCCTGGAAAATTTGGCTGCAAACTTTACCAATAGTTTGGGAAGGTTTGTTAGCAACACCTTTTAACCGTCGCCAGCTATATTTAACCAGTGAAGTTCCGGGATTAATGCCTTTAGTGTTAACTAAAAAAGGCGACAAACAAGGCTTTGAGTTGATTGCTGAAGAAGGCGGAACACCCATACATTTAGATTTATTTAATCAGCATAAAAATTTAGCTTTGTTTGCTACAACTCGCGCAGGTAAATCGGTATTGGTATCTGGAATTTTAACTCAAGCTTTGGCGCATGGGATTCCTGTCGTGGCGTTAGATTTCCCGAAACCTGATGGAACATCTACTTTCACTGACTACACAGAGTTTATGGAGGGGAATGGAGCATATTTCGATATCTCCAAACAATCGAATAATTTATTTGAACAGCCAGATTTGCGATCGCTAGATCCAGAACAACAGCGCGATCGCTTTAACGATTATACTGGTTTCCTAGAATCAGCGTTAATGACGATGGTTTTAGGATCATCTACTGAAAGTCAAATTTTATCGCAAACCGTGCGATCGCTGCTCAACTTAGCATTAGAAGCTTTCTTTAGAGATGAGGGGATAAAAGAGCGATATCGAGAGGCGATGGCGGGAGGATTCGGCACTCATGCTTGGCAGAAAACCCCTACCTTGAAAGATTTTCTCTATTTTTGTTCACCAGAACATTTGCAGCTAGATTCTTTAAGTGGCAGAGTAGAAGACGGCCTGAGTCAAATTCAGCTGCGCTTGCGGTTTTGGCTTTCTAGCCGCGTGGGACAAGCCATTTCTGCACCATCCAGCTTTCCTACCGATGCACAACTTTTAGTTTTTGCTCTCAGAAACCTATCAGATAGTGAAGATGCAGCCGTACTATCCTTGAGCGCCTATTCAGCAGCACTACGACGTGCCTTAAGTAGTCCAGCATCTATATTCTTCATTGACGAAGCACCAATTCTATTTGAATTCGAGCAAATTTCTGACTTAGTTGGCAGAATTTGCGCTAACGGCGCTAAAGCTGGGATTAGAGTTATTTTATCAGGACAAGATCCTGATACTATTGCTAGATCCAAAGCTGCATCTAAAATTTTGCAAAACTTGACAACACGATTGATTGGACGCATTCAGCCGGTTGCAGTGGATAGCTTTGCAGAGATATTGAAATATCCCCGCCAAGTTATTTCTCGTAATGCTTCAGAAAGCTTTTTTCCCCGCAAAGAAGGTATTTATAGCCAATGGCTACTAGATGATAACGGTATTTATACATTCTGCCGTTACTATCCAGGTTATGAACAATTGGCAGCAGTTGCGAATAACCCTGCTGAACAAACTGCACGTAGCAAAATGATGCAACTTCATAGTGATAAATATGAAGCAATTTCTACATTTGCACGTCAGTTAATAGCTACACTACGTGGTAGTTAATCAAGGAGGATATTTGTGGAAAGTTAACATTGATAGGATTTACGCAAATCGACATGCGGTAGGGGCAATTCATGTAGACGCAAAGCGGCTTCCCGCAGGGTATTGCCCCTACCCAAAAATAAGGGTTTCGGCTATTGTTTGCCTAAGTTCTGAGTGATTTAAAAAGTTAATAAATAACACTTTATCAAACTAAATTCTTGATTCACTAGATAATTTTCCCTACCTTTTGAGGTTACTAAATGTATGAAAAAAACTACCATTTTGACTTTTACTTTGCTATCTCTAGCAATCATACCAGCGATCGCCCAAATTCAGACAGTCAAGAGCGGATTAGGCCAGGTTTGGACTGATTTTCAATCATATTCCACAGATTTGCAAGATTACCTTCAAAATAATCTGAGTGACAACTTAAAACGTGATGAAGTACAGAGTCGACTTAGTGGTGCCACGGGAGAATTGAATATACCTAACCCGGTGGCTGCGGGAAAACAGGTTCGTGATGATTTGATTAACTACTCTTATCGTTTAGAGTCTAAATCAAACCGCTTTGAGAATAATTCAGTCGTGCGGGGAAATTTAGTTAGTAATGAACTCAATCGTGTAATTAGCCGTGGAGCAGCAGAAAGTGTTCTCGGTAGAAATGGGCAAATTAGGACAAAAGCGAAATTAGAAAATACTGAGAAAAGCTTGGAAGATATTGCAGGATTTGCCCAGGAAACAGACGAAAGCAATGATAGATTTCTCTCTACAATTCGCGGCCTTGCTGCTGGTAATGCAAATCCTGAAACAAAAGTTCTTTCTAACTTGGCAGAGTTGTTAGGTATTAGTCAAGTGCAAATTCTGAAAATTCAACAGGAACAAGTAAAAATTGTAGCTGAAACATTTGCTCAGTCATTACAAAACAATCAGTCTTTGCAATACTCCAACTTAAATTTAGCAAACATTTCTCAACAAGCAGAAGAGGCAAATCGCGCTCGTAGAGTAGAAACATCTACAGAGGCGGCGCGACTTTTACGAGCTACTTCTCAAATAGATTTGTTTGGTAGAAAAGTTGATAATTAGAATTTCATGATTAAAGATTCTAATTTTCCACACAATTTTAAAAATCCTTAGAGAATGTTTGAAAAGTCCTCTTATCGTTAGCAAAACGTTTTAGATCCCTCTAAATCCCCCTTAAAAAGGGGGACTTTGATTTCGATTCTCCCCTTTTTAAGGAGCGCTAGGGGGGATCAATAAGACAGCGTAATGCACCGAAAGCAGCCGCAATAGTGCGTTACTTTCCTAACGTACCCTACGACGAAATCTAAAAAACAGCCTATAAACTTAAAATGCAACTTTATATTCAACTAATTTTTGCCCAATTAGACGCCCAAGTAGGTATTGATGAGATTCTCGATACGGGTGTCGCAACCTCCCAAAGTATTGCCGAAGGTTGGGACAAACAATGGCTAGATTTATTACAAAATAACACCAGTGATAACTTGTATGGATCGTTGACAAATCTGGGTATTTTTTTTGCAGTAGGAACCCTGTTGTTTTTTATGGTACAATTCCTCAGAGACTTATTATCCTACGAACTTACCCGTCCCATATCATCTTTAATTTGGCCTTTTCTGGTGGTGATACTTTTAAGTAATTCAGGCGACGGAAGTATACTTTCTACTCTGACATTGGGAGTGCGGAATTTTTTAAACGGTGTAAATCAGCAAGTATTAGTAACAGCAGATGCCGATAATACATACCAGCAAGCACTGAATATGAGTGTTGCCGAAGAAGTCGCTGGTTCTTTGTTACGTCCTTGTCAGTCGCTTACTGGCGAACAACAAAGTCAATGCTTTGCCCAAGCTGCTGAAAAATTAAATATTCTCTGGCGACAATATAGAGATGCATACGGAAGTAAGAACTGGATAATTAGACTACAAACTAAGGTAGATAATATCAGATATGGCACTGGTATTGTATCAGAAACCTCGTTTAATTCTTTGTTAGGTTCTACAGTCCAAACGAGTATTAAAAACTTTTTAATTTCCTTACAATATGCTTTCCAGAATTTGATAGAAGCCACTATGTTGCTGATAGCAGCTTTGGGGCCAATAGCTGTAGGTGGATCTTTACTACCTGGAGCTGGTAAACCAATTTTTGCATGGCTGACCGGATTTTTATCTATTGGAATCGCCAAGATTTCATTTAATATTATTGCTATACTGACTGCCGCAGTTATTGTAAACGGGCCAGGTCAAGATGTTAATGTTGATCCAGACTTAATGTGGTTTATAATTTTTCTGGGAATTTTAGCACCAATTGTATCGTTACTTGTGGCTGCTGCTGGCGGTTTTGCAGTCTTCAGCGCTATCAGCAATACGGCTTCTTTAGTAAAGGAGAGGATATAAAATAAAAAATTCAAAATGAATAAACTTAATTTTGGCAAGTGTCCTGATTAGTGACTAGATAAAAATTATCATATATAATAGCTAATTTTTTACAGGAGGTGAGTAAATGGTGCGTTTACTAGAAAGAAGACAAAGAACAGGAAGTGTGTTAGCAATTTTTGCGATCGCTTCCTTCGGCTTACACATATTAGTTTTACTTTTATTCATATTTCAAGGGCTAAATATTCGCCAACTTAGTCTCAGAAAATCTCCCAACTTTGTGCAATTAATAGACGGTAAACCAGTAGCTAATATTGATGATTTAGCAAGAGAACCAGAAGCAATTCGCCAATTCATCAGCAAAACGATGATATCAATGTTTAACTGGTCGGGAACCTTACCACCACAAGGTATTGAAGAAGTCGCAAACCCCAAATCAGACTTAGGAATACTTATTAGAACAACTCAAGGCGGTAGCCAAAAGATTAGTACCAGCAGTTGGATAGCTAGTTTTGCTTTATCAGAAGACTTTCGCAAAGGTTTCTTAAGCACAGTTGCAGAAATGACACCGCCAGAAGTTTTCTCGGAAAATCCCATCCAAGGTATGACATCACAATTAGTTATTAAACGAGTTTATCCGCCAGAAGAAATTGCACCAGGGAAGTGGCGAGTGGGTATGGTAGCCGACTTAATTCAAAAAAACCGAGTTGGTGATGCAAAAATCATAACTCCTTTTAACAAAGATTTCCTTGTCCGTGCAGCAGATTATTTCGCTAATCCACAAACCGATGGCACTATTCTGCAAAAAGCAATTTATAGTATCCGTGCTGATAAACTAGAAATTTATGAGATTCGTAACTTATGTTTGATAGATAACTACAACAATCCTAACGAAGATAATAGAAAACAATGCGGAACTGGACAAACATCTGATAGCTTTATCAGATAATCGATTTCTAATTTCCTTGATGATAATTCAATCTATATAATAAATAAATTGATTAATGCAATTACTAAACACAGAAAATAAGAGAAATAGCCCCTTACCACTGTTGGCAGTGGGAACATTTGGATTACATATATTAACCTTGCTGTTATTAGTATTTCACAGGTCTATGTTACAACAGTTAGACCGACAACTCACACCTCAAACTTTAGTGCAACTGGTTGATGGTCGCACTATAACCGTAGACCCTCAACCAAATTTAGAGAGACAGCCAGAGGCTATTCGGCGCTTTGTGGGTGAAAGTATGAGCTTAATGCTCACCTGGTCACAGCAACAGCCACCAACCCAAATCTGGGAAATTACCTCCCAACTAGTCGCTGATGATCTTAAACAAAAACTTAAGTCAGAAATTACTAACTTAAATCCAGATAGCCAGTTTGAAAATGTTAATAGAGGAGCAGAGAACGTATTAGTAATCCAAAAAATTTCTCAACCTACAAAAATAGGCGATGGAAAGTGGAAAGTGGAGATGCTTGCCAATCAATTAGTATTTAGCGGTTATGATAGGCTAGGAAAATCAATTTCGTTTAATAAACAAATATTGGTTAGAGCAATAGATGAACCAGCAACTTCACTACCAAATGCAGCACTGCCGTCGCACTTCGCAGCTTACCGCCTTGGAGAAGCTAGACTAGAAATTTATAATGTCTGTGAAATCCAAGATAAAAATTGTTCTGGAAATCTAAACCAAGCTCTACCATGACACGATATTCAATTCCAGCTGAAACTCCGCCAAAAAATCTACATACTTTAACCACCGACGATCGCCAACTACAATCTGTAGAATCTTTCGATTGGGAATCACGGATGGCAAGGTTGGTTGGCTTTGAAGAAGAATCTTCTTCTACCGATACCCAACCATCAGAAGACTCTGCTTCTAGTACTGAGCAACCGTTATCTCAACCACAAGAAGTTAAAACAGCGCAGCCCCTCTCATCTAATCCCTTTGCAAAGTTAGGCTTGGTAGGAGCTGCTACCTTAGCTGTAGTTTTGGTGGCTGGTGTGTTTTTGACCCAATTGATGAATCCCAGCAGTCGTAAACCAAATATTGTTTCTCCACAAGTGCGATCGCAGCCAACTAATGAATCTAACGCTCAACGGTTAGAAGCTGAAGTAGAGACTCTGAAAACAAAATTAGCCCTGAGTGAACAAGCAGAATCGGTGAAAGCCGCCCAACAAAGGCTCAGAATTGCTAAATCAACGCCGACAGTAGCCTTACAACCAGCACCACCAGTTTCTTCCAGAGGTATTCAAAGAGTGATCCCAACACCCCCACCAACAGTTTACGTTCCTCGAACAGTCACAGTTGAGCGCATCGTGAGAGTGCCTGTTTCTCAACCTATGCCATCACCCCAGCTACCAGTTGTCAAGCCAGACCCTCAACCCGTAGTCAACATAACTCCACCACCCCCACCAACTGCACTCGAAGAGTGGACAAGGTTAGCAAAGTTAGGTAGCTACGGTCAAGTAAATGTTACTGATAAACCTAATAACATTGCAGCTGTTCCTGCGCCTGCAAACGATACGCAGCCACAGGAACAGCCTCCTTCCAATACTGACCCAACTCCTGAAGTGAGCCAAGGGCAACCGCAGGGAGATAAATCTGTAGCAGTAGGGACTAGCGCCAAAGCTGTGTTGGCAACAGCTATATTTGGTGAAACTACTAGACAAAAGGGTAGCGAAGGAGAGGAAGAGAAAAACGTATTTGTTGTCAAATTGAAAGAACCGCTAAAATCTAGGGATGGTGCGATCGCTGTACCTGCAAACACTGAATTCCTAGCTGAAATTCGTTCCCTTTCCGAACAAGGTCTTTTGCAGATGAACGTAGTCAAAGTTATCTCGCAAAATGATGGCAACCTTATAGAACGAAGCTTACCTAACAATGCAATTATTATTCGCGCTCCCAAAGGTAAACCTTTTATAGCAAATAAATTTCCCAGTCAAAGTTCGTCCATAGCATCAATGGATATAGGACTATTTGTTTTAGGAGGTATTAGTAAAGCAGCAGAGTTAGTAAATCGTTCTGATACCAGACTTGTGTATGCACCATACAACAATCCCAACAACGATACTAACGACGGTGCCAACAACACCAACAACAACGGCTTTGGTTATCCTACTACTATTACTGAGAACAGACGCAACCTTGCAGCTGGGGTTTTGGAAGGTGGTTTGAACTCTGTAGTACCCCAAATTGCCCAACGTAATCAACAAGCGATCGCCCAGGCGTCGCAACAAACTAATATTTGGTTTTTGCCAGCAGGCACAAATGTTGAACTATATGTTAACCAAACAACCCAGCTTTAGGAGGTAAGATTTATACCAACTTTGGATTGGATAATGGTGATTGGTAATTAGTTTTCTGCCCATTTTATCTATCTCCCCCTGTTCTATCTACCAATTTCTCCATTTGCAACCATGAAAAATAAAACTAACTTGTCAGGAAATACCTTAAATAACTCTTATTTCCTACCTATAGCTTCCTTCATTTTCTCGGTTGCTATGTTCTTGTTGGTAGGCCGCGCTGTAGCTAACAACGCTGTTCTACGCTCCATATTTTCCTGTCAAGCACAGGGTTTAGGGGGAGTAATACCTACCCTTAATGTTTCGTATCAGCAAGGAACAAACTTAAGCTTTATTCCGGCTGGAGAAGTAATTAAAAAAGTTTGGTTAAACGATCCATCACAAGTAACTATAGATTTTGATGGCCCGGTATGTATGCAGTTTGGGGAAAAACCTAATACTAGTGTAGAAGATTGTAAAAACTCAGCAGCAAATGTAATTCAACTCAGACGAATTCCCAAACTGGATATTCCTGGGCTTCCTAACACTAGCAATACACTTTTAACAGTTGTTACCGAAGGGCAAGGTAAAACCAAGTTGTATACTTTTCGAGTCCTATATGGAACAGGTAGCCCTGAATATCACACTTTAGCAGTTTATCCCGATCCTTCTGCTCAACAAGCTTCTTGTGTGAGAGTTTCACAATAGGCTTTTAGCAAAAGTAGCTGACTACGACTGAAGTTTAGCTCAACAAAAAGCGCTGATGCTTAGGTATGTCTGCATTGTGGCTTTTCAAAATTTTCTTTATTTATATAGCGCTAAGGACAGGGAATGGGGAGTGTTATATTTCAATCAATTGAAAAACGCCATAACTTAGCCTTATTGACTTACTCAGGCGTTTTCAGCCTACATCTTTACAAATATTGAGATAAAAACTAACCACAAATTCCAAATTCTGTGCAAATATAAAGAAAAGCTTAAGAGGTTACAGACTCATGGTCAGTGCCAAAATGATGCAACAGCTTTGGGCTGTAATCGAGTCTACACAGGTCAGCACCCTGCTCCAGTTTGATGATACTGCTTTAGTACAATTGCTCCTCCAGCAGTTAAAAGTTAAGCAGGGGCTTGACGCGCAGGCAGATAGCACCCTCAATACTTATATAAAATCTAAACTGCCTCTAATTCGCGATACGGCTGAAGGTAGACTATCCTTCGGGCAGGGCGGCAATCATTAATACGAGAAACCAAATGATTGCTCACTGCCAAGCATCCGCTCCTTGTTCAAACAGTGCAATATGATGAATTACTGGCTAGTAATTGCCCTAGCAGCTTATCTAATTGGAGCGGCGATTGAAGGGGTGAGTACAGCCAGTCAGCTATCTCATTCATTGCCAGAACTAGTTAAAAACACACAAGTTCAGCCCTCAGAGTCTGCAACTCCACCTACTTCGATTTGGCGAGTTGTCGCTGTCATTGCCTCAGTAAGTATCTGTGGAGCTTTCTTGTGGCCTTGTCGTCTTTTGCACCGTTTAATTAAAAGCAACGTTCATTCATGACAAGTTAAACAGGAAAAATTTAGTCTCCCTGTTACATAAATAGCAACAATGCTACCTTTAAGTTTTTCACTCAGCGATACTGAGGTTAACTTAATCCATCTGGGGGTAGATTATGCACGCCTTGACTAAATTACCACGCAAATCAGCTTTATTTGTGAGTGCGCTACTGGGAGGGATAATTTTTACCAGTTGTGCTTCTGTTTCTCAACCCTCAAATCAGTCATCAGCTCCAACTCAAGCCAATCAAGGCGCACCATCTGCCGAGACTGCTGAGAATGCGTCTCTAAAGGCAGAAGCTGCACCAGTACGCCGTGAGCGCCCACAATTAATCAAAAAGGCAGCAATAACTCTGATTGTCAACTCTGTAGATAAAAGTATTGATGCCGTCTCGCAAATTATCAATAAACAGCAAGGTGACTTGATCGGGTTAAAAGAACAACAGCCCACAAAGGAAAACGCGCGTCATACTGCATCAATACAAATACGCTTACCGCAGAACCTGTTAGAACCTACTCTAGAAGAACTAGCTAAATTAGGCACAGTAGAGAATCGTAATATTACGGCGGAAGATGTGGGCGATCGCTTAGTAGATTTCCAAGCTAGATTAACCAATCTACGCAAAACCGAAGCCAATTTACAAAAAATTATGGATCGCGCTGGTTCGGTAAGAGATGTGCTAACTGTTGCCCAAGAACTGAGTAACGTTCGGCAATCAATAGAACAAATTGATGCCCAATTGAAAAACTTACAAAATCAAGTTGCTTATTCTACTATTACCCTGAACCTAAAAGCAGCAATGTCTAGCGCAAGTCCACAACCTGCCTTAGGTTCGCAAATTCAGGAAACCTGGAATAACTCTACTTACTCCTTTGGTACGTTTACGGTT
Source organism: Nostoc sp. WHI (assembly GCF_015714725.1). Taxonomy (GTDB): domain Bacteria; phylum Cyanobacteriota; class Cyanobacteriia; order Cyanobacteriales; family Nostocaceae; genus Nostoc. The sequence continues at coordinate 3,283 of NZ_WBKM01000278.1, read as the reverse complement.
GGCTTACTGAAATTGGGTATTTGGTTAATTGTTTATAGTCCCTATTTGTTAATTTTGGCTGCTGGTGTCTATAGCTTTACTCGTTGGCGACGAACACAAACACCATAATGAGCTAGTTGTTTTTAAAATACTTGAAAGTTTTTGAGGGATTAGTCAATAGTTAAGCTTAAACTTCCATACTCATCGAATTACTGGTGACTAAGGATTATACTAAATTTAATTTTTTATTTATTTTCTCTTTAACTTTCTGTAGCGATCGCCCAAATGCTCGCACATCAAAGTTTTTTGAGGACTCGTTTGAGTTTAGCGTTTAACATAATACACAAAAACTGATCGTTAGAATACTTTTCAGTACAACTAAAAACTATATATTTTGTACATCTAGCACAGTAGGAAACGCCGAGGGTGAGACCAGGTAAAAAGTAAAAGATATAAGATAAAAAGTAAAAGGTAAATTTACGTCTTAATTTTACTTTCTATCCTTGTAGCGCAAGCATTTCACCTGCTTCACCTTGGCGTTTTAATTTTTCCTTTCTCCGCCGCAGCAAGCTAACAACAGCTGCGACGGAGTTTTGCTATCTTCATTAATTCTGCTGTATCTTATATCAAGTTCGATAGATGCACTGCAACGATTCCACCTTTATTATAAGTAATTATCCGAACTTGATATTATTAAGCGATCGTGTCATTTCCCTGATTCGCAGAAGAAACATCTCTTCTCGCCGCGTGGCTGAAAAGAAGGGACTCAAGGTTATTAACAAGACACTCTGGGCGCGATATATCGCACTACATATATGCGAATACGGTTCGGTTAAGGCAAGAGACGCGATAAATCGCCGTCTCTACAAAGGAATAATATTGTCGGCGTAGGGTCTGTCATTAAAAAACCTTATCTGAACCGTATTGACATATATGCTATGCAGCGCTTGGTTTTCAAGTCTTTGTTTCCTCGTTCCTGGGCTGCCGCCTGGGAATGCCTTCATTGAGTCTCTGGCTCAATGTCTAACTGGAGGCAGCAGCCCCTAATCAGCCATTCCCATGCAGAGCATGGGAACGAGAGAACAATGAGAAATCGAGCTTTTTTTGACTTGTGTGTACACCGTAGCCTTACTAAGGAGAGGGGAGGTTTTTTATGGGCTTTTGCATAGGACGTGAAAAGTCAGTTAGATCCTTTCCTCTCCTCTCAATCTTGCTTGTCTCCACCCTCCAACAAATAAATTAGCGCCTCCACTAAAGCCTGATTTTGTTCATCAGTACCAACAGTAATTCGTAATTTATCATCTAGTCCAGGCTGCTTGAAGTAGCGGATTAAAATTCCTCGTTCCTTTAGTTTTTGATAAAGATATTCTGCGTTTCCTTCTCTTGGCTGTGTCAGCAAGAAGTTTGTTTGGGAATCCCAAATATGAAAACCTAATTGTTTCAAGTCTGTTGCTAACTTAGTCCGCGATGCTTTAATCTTTGCCACACAAGCATTTTTATAAGCTTGGTCGATAATAGCAGCCGTGCCAACTGCACAAGCGATCGCATCAATATTGTAGCTATCTTTCACCTTAAACAATCCCTGCAATAGTTTGGGATTCGCCACCCCAAAGCCCAGTCGCAATCCTGCCAAGGAGTACCCTTTAGAAAGTGTCCGAATCACGATGACGTTTTCATATTCTTTTACCAAAGTCAATGCATTCTCTTCGGTAAAATCTGTGTATGCTTCGTCAATCACTAAAACTCCAGATAACTGGCTGGCTAATTTCCGCAGATCATTTGTTGATACCACATGCCCCGATGGACTGTTGGGCGACGCAATGAATGTCACAGATCCATTGGCAGCAGCTAGTTTTTCCAGAGGTAAAGTGTAGTCATCGCTGTAGGCAATCTCAATAACTTCCGCAGCCTGCATTTCTGTTAATGTGCGATATAGCACGTAAGTTGGCATCGGATAAACTACTTTCTTCCCAGGTTCTACACAGGCTCGAATCACCACACTCAACAATTCGTCACTGCCATTTCCGACAATTATCCAATCGCTAGGAATTCCCAAAACTTTACTTGCAGCTTGCCGAAACTCCTCCCCGAATGGTTCTGGATACCGCCGCAACCATTCCCCATCGATATTTTGCAGCACAGCTAGAGCCGCAGGGGAAGGAGGATAGGGATTCTCGTTGCTGTTGAGTTTGATGATCTGTGTACCGCGCCCTGGTTGCTCACCAGGAATATAGCTAGCCATTGCATCAACATTGGAGCGGAAATACTTGGTCATGGTAATTTATATTCATAATTTACCGAAGAATGCAGGTTCGGTATAAGGCAAGACGCGATAAATCGCCGTCTCTACAATATCAATCTTTCGTCGTGACGGCGATTTATTGCGTCTTTCTTTTTCATCAAGAAACCTTAACCAAACTGTATTGGGGGTGATTGGATGGTAGGGAATCAATACCGTTCGGATAAGATCCCCCCGCCTGTGGCGACCCCCTTAAAAAGGGGGTAAAAGAGATATTAGCCCCCCTTTTTAAGGGGGGTTGGGGGGATCTTCGAGGAATAAACACGTTAACCGAACTGTATTGGGTAGGGAATTGTTTAAAAAGGGCGATCGCAGAACATATCGAGGCATTACACGCCAGTGCTTCGGGGTGAATTATAGCGATCGCAATCTCCGACAACCAAGGCACAAGTCTAAAAAACTGCTGAACGAGTATCAAAGACTCTCGCACGAGTATTAAAGACTCGCCGACGAGTATCAAAGACTCTCGCACGAGTATTAAAGACTTGCCGACGAGTATCAAAGACTCTCGCACGAGTATTAAAGACTCGCTGACGAGTATCAAAGACTCTCCCGCGAGTATCAAAGACTCGTGGATGAGTATCAAAGACTCTCGCACGAGTATTAAAGACTCGCCGACGAGTATCAAAGACTCTCCCGCGAGTATCAAAGACTCGTGGATGAGTCAACTGAACGCAAAAGGGGCGATCGCTTCTACCAATTCTTCAAAATACGCGATCGCTGCCAACCAGAAAAGCCAAATTCAATTCTGACTTTCTCAATTACGAATTACGAATTACGAATTACGAATTAAATCTTGCACTCTCGCTACCATTTGCCTAACTCTCTCAGCATGAGGAGATTGGATACGCTGCAATATATCCAAGGCTGGTTGCAAATAATCTAGTGCTTGATTGTAATTACTCTGTTGTTCTGCTATATGCCCTAACCACCACAGCGTTATTGCCTTGGTTGGGACATCGCCGATTTGTTCATTGAGAGCGAGGGATTGTTGATAAAGGGCGA
>NZ_WBKM01000267.1 GCF_015714725.1 Nostoc sp. WHI | reverse complement strand
TTTTTAAGGGGGGTTGGGGGGATCTCCGAACACTGAATATCACTAACTGAACCGTATTGCTATATAACTTAATTTACAAGTCGCAAACTTAATTTACGAGTCGCAAACTTAATTTACGAGTCAGAAACTTGATTTACGAGTCAGAAACTTAATTTACTAGCTGATTTCGATATGTATAACTGCTCACTGTCCCAGTATTTATAACTCTGACTCAGAATCAATTCACTCTATTCGTTTAAAAATCACCATCTCAGTACCGACAACTGGATTACGCGCTATCAGCCTATCTTGAGAATCAAGAATTTCTAAATGGGTAAAATCAAGTTCTTGAGAGCGCTGTAATATTTCAGCAGCTAGATTGTTTTGCTGAGATTCTTTGAGAGTGTACCAATCGTCATTAATTTTGACAGTCAGATTACTCGTGCGAAAATTAGCTTGAATTGACTGTATCAGTCCAGAGGCAATGCGATCGCTAATTTCAGCCACCTGATTTTCAATAGCCGCAATTAAAGCTTGTTCTGGCGTCAATTCTATAGTTGGCGTTGGTGTGGGAATTGGTTCCGGTTCCGGCGTTGGTGGGATTTCTACTTCTGGCGGTGGCGTAATTTCTTCAGGTGGCTGTGGTTCTGGTGCAATTAACTCTGGTGGAGTAGTTATCGTTGGTGTTGGTGCAGGAACCTTTTCAACCGGGGGAACTGTTGCTATTTCAGTAGGTTTACCATTAAAGACAGTCGCAGTTGTCCAAAGGAGAATTACCGCAATTCCGGCAATAATTCCCGTCAAAGCTGTATCTGATAACTTTGTTGACAAATTTGATGGCAAAAACAAGCGGATTTTCCTTAACAATCCACCCCATCGCAACTGAAGCTGCTGTAAAAAACTGGGTGTTTCATCACTACCAGGCGAGGGTGCTGTCTCCAGTTTCTCCACTGTTCCTTCTAAAACCCCAATCGTCCCTCGGAGAAGTTGGATAGTTTTAGCCTTCCAAATTGGCTGAACTATCTGGTAAGGTTTTTGGGGAGGTTGAGTTACCTGATTATCCGTCGATTTTAACTGATTGTCTTTTGACATGGAACTTTCACCAAAAGCAGCGAATCAAAGACAAACAACGTACATTATTACTGGTGCTGCCTCTTTTGACTTAATGTATCACTTCAAAAGCACATTGCTTCAGCTAAACTGACTATTTATTAAATTTAGTGACTTATGAAACTGAAACGCCGTCAATTTTTATTTTTAAGTAGCCTCAGCGCCATCAGTACAAGTTTTTTAGGCTGTGCGTTAGCTCGTCAAAATAATCAAAGTGCTGATATTAACGATTTAACAACAACTATAGCTGCCAACATAGCCAAAGAAGAATTGTTACTACGTTTTGTGTCTGTGGCAGATACGGGGACTGGGGATAAAGGACAGTATGCTGTGGCTGGAGCGATGAATGCGTATCACAAGGAAAAGCCTTATGATTTAGTCGTTTTAGCTGGAGACAATATTTACAACAACGGCGAAATAGAAAAAATTAATGCCGTTTTTGAGCGTCCCTATAAAGTTTTGCTTAAGCAAGGTGTAAAATTTCAGGCTTGTTTAGGCAATCACGATATTCGGACTGCAAATGGTGATCCACAAGTGAAGTATGCAGGCTTTAATATGAAGGGACGTTACTATACATTTAAACGCGAAGCCGTGCAATTTTTCGCTTTAGATACTAATAGTAATGCTAATTGGAAAAACCAGCTACTCTGGTTAGAAAAAGAATTAAGTCTTAGTAACGCTCCTTGGAAGGTAGTATTTGGACACCATCCAATTTATGCATCTGGTCATTACGGGAGCAATCCAGAGTTTATTAAAATCTTCACTCCGCTATTTCAAAAATACGGTGTTCAAGTTTATATAAATGGTCATGAACACCATTATGAACGCACTCGTGCTATTAATGGAACGACTTATTTAATTACTGGCGCTGGTGCTGGTAGTCGTCCTGTAAAGCGTTCAGAGTGGACAGAGTATTCTGCTCAGAAGTTGAGTTTTGCGGCCTATGAGGTGTATACCGATAGAATAGAAGTAAGTGCGATCGCTACTGATAATAGTGTTTTTGATCAGGGAATTATTCAATTAAAATCAGCATGAATCAGCAAGATATTTCTCGTGCGATCGCTAATATTATAGAATCATCTCAAACACCAGATGCTCTATTTTCTGCACTGTTGCCAGCTATAGGCGATTTTTTACAATCTGATAGATGTTTTTTATACTTGCATAATCCGCAGACTAACCTTGGTAGAGTTGCCTTTTGTTGGGTTCGCACTCCAGATGTACCTACCGTCTACAATGAAGACTGGGCAGCACAACCGCCATCTTTAACAGATGAAGATCCGATGTTTGCGGCTGCGTTGCGTGCCAAACCTTCAATCTTTGTAGAAGATGTAGAAACTGCTGATTCTCAGGTTTTAAATCGGGAATTTGAACAGAAGTATTTTGGACATCGCGCTCTTATTCATGCTCATATCCGCCAGGATGGCCAACTCTGGGGAATTTTACAACCATGCATTTTTGGTCATCCCAGAATTTGGACTGAATATGAGCGAGTGGTGATTAATAATCTGGTTGAAAAAATTACACCTTTTGCAGTTTCCTATGTCAAATCTGCTTTTGATTAGCTGTATTAAATGTAAGCGTTCAGCGTAGTTAAAAAGCAAAACGATTAGCGATCGCTAACCCTATATTAGAGGATGCATGGGTCTAACTTTCGGAGCGATCGCTGTATTACCCAAGTTCAAAGGCTTTCCTCGTTCCCAGGCTCCGCCTGGGAATGCATTCATTGAGTCTCTGGCTCAATGTCTAACTTCTAATGAGCCATTCCCACGCAAAGCATAGGAACGAGAGAATCGCGCTTTTTTCGACTTGTGTGTACACCGTAGCCTTTTTAAGGGGGGTTAGGGGGGATCAATAAGTGCCTAAAATCACAGTAAAATATTTTTAAAACATCCTCTTAGAAGAGTTAGCACTATTCTGATTACAATGTTAAAAATGTATAGCATCACTGTCATTGAATCAGAATTATTGCCTCTTGAGCCTTGATAGAAAGTGCTTTTTCAAGCCCTTGTCCAACTTTGGCAATTAGTTTGTCAAAAGCTTCTTGATTTGCTGTCAATTGTTCTCGAAGAACCTTTTCTAACTCAGGCTTTATCTGGTTGCACATATCGTCAATTTTTTTGTCGCTCAACAAACTAGAACGAATCCAACTGGGGATATGCACATTTGTCTTGATTGCTTCTTGGACATTCTTGCGATTTAGCTCCATTCCCGCCGCCATAACCGAAGCCCCATATACCAGCGCAATCGGCCAAGTCAAGTGTCCAGTTAGGATTAAAGTAATTATGCTAGCGACAGTGCCTCCACCAATTAATATATTGACAATAAACGCTACTGTGTCGGCAAGGATAGTATCTCCAATTCGTAGCTCTGGGTTAACAAAAATTGGGTCGATACTATCCTCAAACCTTAAACTGCTTCTAGGTATTTGAAACTTTCGGCATATAGGGTCAGTTTCTGCGGCTAAGTCAGGTTGGATTTTATTGTTAAACCAACTAATGTATTGATTATTAATTATCTGCTGAACAATATCGCTTTTAAGCCACTGCTCTGCCCGACTCTTCATAAATGTTTCTAAATCGGCTAAAGTCCCTATTTTGTTCTTTTGCCAGTCTTTTACCCCTGGTCTAACTGCGTTTTCAATCAAACTATCTGCCAGTGGTTTAGTCAACAATTCAATTAACTCTGGGATATGCTTCTCAATTAACTCTTTGAGTTTGTTTGAGTCTAATAGTTTGTTGACTTCTTGCTTAAAGGCAGCTGCACGCAGATCCCATCGTCCTACTCGCGCCAATCCCAATGCAATACATCGTTCAGGTTCTGAATCAGGACGAAAGAATGTTTCTGGTTGGTTAAAGATTTCTTGAGAAATTTGATGTGTAAACTTCATCCGAGATGCACCACCAGTCATCAGCACCACTTTCGGCACAACGCCAAGTTTGTCGAGATTTTCTTTCGCCTCGGTTAAAGCAAAGCGAAACGATTCAACCCAACTCTTTTGCTCTAGTTCGAGCATTCTTTGATTTAAGATTTCCTCCATAATTAATTTATTAACTTGGGGAATAAAATAAATCTGTTCATTGATAGACTCGAAGCCACGCGCAAATGTTTGAGGATCGTTATATAGCTGTTCATTAGAAAAGTAATCTTCTTTAGTTTTGCGGCAGGCAAGTTCGCAACGAGCTTGGTGATGGGGATATTCAAGAAATACTTTTTCTAGTAAGGATGATTGTTCATGTTTGGCGAGAGTGCGCTCAAAAATAGCTTTATCAATTAGGGATGCTCCCAGAGCATTACTGCCAAAATCTATGGGGATTTCTTCTAAGCTCTTAACGAGGGTAAAATCTGTGGTCGAAGAACCAATATCGACAATTAGCACTGATGAAAGAAGTTTTTCATATTCCAGTTTGCCAGCTTCTTTGGCTTGCATGAAAGCAGCCCGCGATTCTGGTATAACATTTAATTTGGGAATACCAGCTTCTTGAAGCAGTTTTTGATATTCTTCTCGTTCTTTAATTGACCATCCTGAAGGGCAACCAACGTAAAAATAGTTACTTTCTCCACCTTCAATTTGTTTGCTTTCTTTTAAAAGGCGATAGTACGTGGCAATAAAAGTGCTAATTGTCTCTCGATACTTTGGATCGTTGTTTGGTTTTTGTTTGAAAGAGATTGTTAACTGGGTGACGCCAGCTTGAATTAACGCTTGTTCTCCAACCAGATAACCAAGTTGAGGATGCCAGCCAAGAGCCGTGATTTGGTTTTTCTTATTGTTAATCTCAAGCATCTGAGGGGGTTCGATACTCTGTACTATAGCTTTAGCTACAGCTGTTTCACCGTGTCCCAAATCAAAACCGATTGTTTCTAAAATTTCCATACTCTTATTATCTGTTATTCTCTAGCCTTGGAATACGCTGGCTCAATTACCCGACCACGCCTGAGCAAGCGATCGCTTTTCAACAAAGCAGGAGTTATGGTCACGTAGTCTTTGGTGGATGGGTCGATACTTGGCTCAAAGTCAAAATATTCACGATAACTGAGCGGATCTTTTGGTTGATAATTTTGGGCGCGAATTCCCTGAGACATTAAAATCTGTGGCAGAAGTTTTGCTAGTTCGTTCACCATTTGGGGTTTGTCAAGAAATGATGCACCTATTAACCTTTGAACAAAATTTAATAACTCTGGCAGTTCTTCTATGCCAAGGTCAGCTTCATGTTTATTCCCTTCTTCAAATCTAGCAACTGCTAGATCGATGGTGTTGAGAGCATCAGCAATGTTGGCTAAAAGGACTTTGCTATCAACCCGTAGGATAGGTTGAGCTAATTCCAATTGCTCAACAGAGGTTGAATTGTTTTTATCGAGTTGAAGCACAACTTCCAGCCCCAAAAGTACAGAAGCTAGCAAGATAGCCATCCAAGCACCTGGGGTAGTTTCAGTTAAATGAAACAACCAACCTAAAATACCTATATAGATAAGTGCTTTTAGCAGTTTCAAAATTAACGTGTTGGGAGCAAATTTTGTAGCTGGGTTAGTGATTTGCTTTGGCTCTATTGGAGCAATTTTTTGAAAGTTAGCCGCAGTGAGAGTGGCGATGGACTGCCGCAGTGTATCCAAGAAAAAGGAAGCCAAACGTACTTGAGCCACATTTAGCTCACTAATGTAAATTCTTTCAAGATTATCGAGTCGGTTCTGAACCAGCTTAACTACCTGCTCAATGCTGGTTAAATTGTCAATCTCTGTCTGGAGTTGGTTATGTTCTTGGCTAAAAAGTGTAGTGATTGTTTTCATTATATTGACCAAAACTTTAACTTTACTTGTGTTTTCAGCCTCTAACAATATACCCAGAATATTTAGCCGAAAATAAGCATTTTACCTTAAATACGCACTTTCATTTTCGTCAATATATATTACCAGAACAACTCTCTAGCAGGGTAGCAGCCTTATGCCAATAGGAGTAGTTTATTCTCAATAGACTCAACAATAATCGCATTAATAGCTGCTTATTAACATAGATTTAGAAATAGGCGTAGCCCGCACTTCTCGCGTAGCAAGATCCCGTTCGCGTAGCGTCTCCAACAGGAGAAGGGTACGACAAAGCTCAGTGATCGTCGCATTTTAATGAATACATTCCCAAAACACTGTTGCACAGAGACTTGACACAAAGTTATCAATATGAGAACCTAAATTTAGTTGTGAACTGGAGTTTAATACATGGGTGAAATAGAGCAACAAAAGGAGTAATTATACAATGCATATCATTGGAATCGAAAACCTTGTTGAATTTAGTAAAATTTATCCCGATGCTGAGATTCCTCTTGATGTATGGCGACAGACTGCTGAACAGTCAGATTGGAAGCATATAATGGATGTAAAGGATGTCTATCCCCATGCAGATTTTGTAGAAGGCTATACAGTCTTTAACATACGGGGAAATAAATATAGACTAATTACCAAAATTATTTATATAGTAAAAACCATCAATATTAAACAGGTATTAACTCATAGTGAATATGATGAAGGTAAGTGGAAAAAATGATGCAAATTTTAGGTAAATATTTTCTCAATAATATATGGAAGCAACCATTGACTGTATAAACGTCTAGAGCATGGCAAACAATAACTAAGAGATTTTATCTCAAGGAAATTTCAGATGACTAGCACACTGAACAAAGAAGAATACACTAGGTTACTTGCTGAAACTTTGCCACGAATCGTCGATACAGAAACAGAGCATAAGCGCCTAATAAATGAAGTTGATAAGCTCATGGATTTGGGCGAAAGCCTCACAGCAGAACAAGCTGAATTGTTGCAGTTACTCGTACTACTTGTTAAGCAGTATGAAGATAAACACTATCAATTAAAAGCTGCAACTCCCGTTGATATATTACAGGAATTGATGTTGACACGCGAACTAAAACAAAAGGATTTAGTCGATATTTTTGGCTCTAAAGGTATTATCTCAGAGGTAATAAATGGAAAAAAAAGTATTAGTAAAAATCAAGCCAAAGCACTAGGAACTTTTTTCCATGTATCACCTGCATTATTTTTGTAGTCCCAAAATTTGAGAGAGGTTTTATTAATAAATTCTCCCTTATACTAAATATCATTAGTTTAATTATCACCGAAAAATTTATGATTCTTGAGGCTGTGATGCTTTATGTCAAACCTGGACTAGAATCCGATTTTGAAGCTTCTTTTAAAAAAGCTTCTAGTCTTATTTCCTCAATCAACGGATATTTATCTCATGAACTGCATAAATGCCTAGAAGTCAAAGGTAAATACTTATTGCTTGTTAAATGGGAAAATTTAGAAGCTCATACTGTTGTATTTAGAGGCTCTGCTGAGTTCCAAGAGTGGAAAAAACTTCTGCATCATTTTTATGACCCATTTCCTATTGTTGAACACTTTGAAGAAATTGAAATATAGCAAAGTAGCCTACTTGCTGTAGTTCAAAAAATCAAAAACTGGATCACTCCACTCTTTGCAACTGCGCTACTCTTGGATCAACAATTTTTTGTCCCAAGCTGTCAAATTTAATTGCCACAGACATCTTACTACCTGTTCCAAAAACATGAGTTATTTCACCAACACCAAAGGTTTTATGTAATACTTGATCGCCTACTTGCCAATTCTGCTTTGTATCTTGTTTTCCACTAGGAGCAGAGGCACTTTTAGTATAAGTTTGACGACTCAGGCGTTGAGTACTTAATAATTCTTCTGGCAATTCGTCGAGAAATTGCGATCGCATGGCGGCTTCACGAGAACCATACAAACGGCGTTCGCGCGCGTGTGATAAATACAACCTTTCTTGAGCGCGAGTAATCCCCACATAACACAGGCGGCGTTCTTCTTCCAAAGAAGCGGGATCACTTAGCGATCGATAGCCGGGAAATAGCCCTTGTTCTAATCCCACCAAAAACACTACGGGAAATTCCAAACCTTTGGAAGCGTGCAAAGTCATCAAAGAAACGGCTGTCTGCCCTTCTTTTAAGTTATCTAAATCGGAACTGAGGGCAGCACTACTGAGAAAGTCTCGGAGGGAAACCTCTTCATTTTCTTCTTGAAATTGCAGTGCAGCGTTGTAAAGTTCCTGGACGTTTTGGACTCTATCTGTGGCTTCATCTGTGCCTTGACTCATCAAGTCTTGAACGTAACCAGAATCTTCTAATATTCCTTGTAAAACCTCAGTCACGGGAAGCGTGGCGATTTGTCCTTGCCAACGGCTAATCATTTCGGCAAAGCTATTTACAGCTTTTGTCGCTCGTCCAGCTAAGGTATTAACTGATGTTTCATCGCTGAGTATTTCCCATAAAGTTGTCCCTAATTGCTGGGCAGCGTTCACCAAAGCGTCAATAGTGGTTTTGCCAATTCCCCGCCGGGGAGTGTTGATAACTCGTAATAAACTGACTGTATCAGCTGGGTTAGCGATCGCTCTTAAATATGCAATGACATCTTTAATTTCTTTGCGATCGTAAAACTTCATTCCTCCCACAACTATGTAAGGAATTTGATATTTTACTAACAATTCTTCAAAAGGGCGAGATTGAGCATTTGTCCGATAAAGTATGGCAAAACTACCCCAGTTCAACTCTGGATTTTGCTGTTCTAAAGTCCGAATTTGATTAATCACAAATGCGGCTTCTGCAAGTTCTTCATCAGCTTTATGACAAGTAATCTGTTCACCCGGCCCCCGCGTCGCTTTCAGGACTTTATCAATCCGTTGGGTGTTATTTTCAATTAGTTCATTAGCCGCTTGTAGAATGTTTTCAGAAGAACGATAGTTTTCTTCAAGCTTAACCATCGTCCGGGTGTCATCATCTACCAAACCATCACCAAAGTCTTCCTGAAATCCCAGCAAGATGGTGAAATCTGCCATCCGAAAGCTGTAAATAGATTGATCTGCATCGCCAACAACGAAAACTGAGCGATTTTGCCATTCCCATTCGCTCTTTCTGGTTTCGCCATTAGTAACTAATAAGTGGATGAGTTGATACTGAGTTCGGTTAGTATCCTGATATTCATCTACAAGAATATGGCAAAACTTGCGATGCCAGTAACCCAATACCTGCTCGTTTTGCTGGAATAATCTAGTAGGTACGAGAATTAGATCGTCAAAGTCAAGAGCGTTGTTTTCTGCTAACTTATCTTGATATAAATTATAGACTTGAGCAATTATTCGTCCGCGATAATTGGGTTGCTCTTGCTCAAATTCTTGAGGTGATAAAGCTTGATTTTTAGCGTTACTAATAGCGTACCGGACAGAACGCGCGTCAAACTTCTTATCGTCTAAATTTAGCTGTTTATTAACGATTTCTTTGATCAGAGTCATAACATCTGATTCATCAAAAATAGAGAAATTGCGATTCCAACGCCGTCCTTTTTCGTCTACATATTTTTCAATATCAAAGCGGAGAATACGAGAAAATAGACTGTGGAAAGTGCCACACCATAAGTCTTTGATAATATCTTTATAAACTTGCGATCGCAATTGTACTTGTTGATATTCTGTCAACAGATCCAACTTTTGACCGTGTTGTTTCATAGCCAGTTGTTCAGCAAACAGCCGTTGAATCCGGTCTTTCATCTCCCGCGCAGCTTTGTTAGTAAAAGTAACCGCTAAGATATTCTCTGGATCAACACGGTGTTTCAGAATCAGATTTGCGATGCGATAAGTCAGAGCTCGTGTTTTACCGGAACCTGCGCCAGCAACAACTAGCAACGGACCGCAGTAATGTTCGACAGCTTGACGTTGGCTAGGGTTAAGGTGACTGAGAAAATCGAGGGTTGTTGTCATGGGATGTGAAAAAGCGATGTCTCCGATGGGCTACGCCTACGCCTGGTGTCACATCAATAGAGAGTCGCTATTGCCCAGGTTACAATATCCTAGCGAAATTTGGTCAATAAACATTGTATGGCAATATTCTTAACCAAGATGACTTAAATTAAAGTGAAATCAAAAAATCCCCATAGAAATAATGGGTTTTGCGATCGCTCAATCCAACCTACAAATTATGATGAAATTGACAAAGATTAAGCTGTATGATTTGGCAGGAGCCGAGGACAATCGCCGTTTTAGCCCTAACTGCTGGCGCGTGCGGCTGGCTCTACTCCATAAAGGATTGCCCTTTGAAGCTATACCTTGGCGGTTTACTGAAAAGGAAACTATTGCCTTCTCAGGACAGGGTAAAGTACCCGTGATAGTTGATAATGAGGAAGTTGTTTACGATTCGTGGGCGATCGCTCAATATTTGGAAGAGAGCTATCCTGAGTATCCATCACTATTTGGTGGAGAGATTGGCAAGTCGTTGTCTTGGTTTGTCACTGATTGGGTTGAAGCAGTACTCAATCCTGAAATTGTGCGATTGATTATCACAGATATTTATTCGCACCTACACGAAAAAGACAAAGATTACTTCCGCCAAACACGCGAAAAGGCTTTTGGTGCAACATTAGAGGCAATCTCTGCCGATCGCGAACAGCGAGTTATCACTTTTGGCAATAGCCTAACTCCACTGCGTCGAACTCTCCAGCATCAAACCTTCTTGGCTGGACAGACACCAGCTTGGGCAGATTATGTAGTATTTGGCTCCTTTCAGTGGGCACGCTGCGTTAGCTCATTTCCCCTACTTGCAGCAGATGATCCAGTTTATAGCTGGCGCGATCGAATGCTTGATATTTTTGATGGGGAAGCTCGTAAGGTCTTAGCATATCAGTCTTAGAGGATGTTTGAAAAGTATTTTTTCAAAGTCCCTCTCCCAAATCTGGGCTACGGTGTACACAAAAGTCGAAAAATGTTTGATTTTCATAAGAAAATACAGCAAAGAGATGCCGCAGCTAGTCTGTCCTAGACATCGCATTCACAAAAGTTTAGTTAATTTCACTGAGATTATTTTGAGATTTCCGGTAGTAAATCAATTCATCAGCCCGTTACAACAATTCTTGTAATGACTTAAACGTTTCTTATACATGAAAGAGTGATTGTTGCGAAGTATTAAGTATTTGTTGCAACTACTTATATGTTTGCTGGAAAGACTTAAACCTTTCTTATACATGAAAGAGTGATTGTTGCGAAGTATTAAGTACTTGTTGCAACGACTTATATGTTTGCTGGAAAGACTTAAACCTTTCTTATACATGGATGAGTATTTGTTGCAAAGCATCAAGTATTTGCTAAAACTGCTTCTACATTTGCAAGAAATGCTTAAGCGTTTTTTATATATGTCAGAGCATAAGTTGCAAAGGTTTAAATTTTAATAGATAAAATAGAGTGCATTACGGCTTTAACCTAACGCATCGTGCTATCTAGTGATGCATTAGACCTCTTGCATAAATAATTTTTTGTCTCACGCAAAGGCGCAAAGAAGAAAGCGAAAAGAAGAAAGCGAAAAGAAGGACTTTTGCAAGAGGTCTATTATTTATTTTTCTCACCAAATAAATGCTGTTTTAGTACGTCTAAACGTGAACAGTTCCAATAATCAACATGGGAAACAATCAAACCATCACAGTTAAGACCTAATTCACTCCAACCAGGAATGGAGATGCGTGGCTTCCAGGGGAGAGGAGTATTCCAACTGAGTGTCCACTCAGTTTTAATTGTGTCTTTCAAACCTTGAATATTATGTAAATCCATTTTGGGATCTAAAAACCAAGTTTCGATGAAATTAATCATTTCTTTGTAGCGTTTAACGCCATGAAATTTATTCAATGGATCTTTAAAATAAACGTCTGGAGCGTAAATGCTGTAAGTTTGATTTACTGGGAATCTTTGATAGTCTTCTTTGAGGATTTCAATGATATCCATGATGAATAAAAATATGTGTAAATCAGTGTAATATCTAAGCTGGACGTAGATAAAAATCCTGATTAAGGATTGAAATCTATTTCATTCCATAGGCGTTCTAACTGACGCCGCCAAGCAGCTATGACTTCTTCTCGCGTCTCTGGGGTTTGGCTTATTTCGCCCATCACTCCTTCTGCATAAAAGCGTTCCAAAGTTTGCATAGTAGCTTGCAGAGATTGTCCTTGCTGTTTTGCTGCCTGAATAATTTGCCGGATGCGGCTTTTAATCAGTCCATTAAAGACATTATCTAATCTAGCTTGATGTAAAGATATAAGTCTATTGATAGCATTGGATAAATCTGCACTCACCAAAGTGCCACTGTGATGCTGAAATACCCCCCAAAGTACTCCTTCATGTAAAGCGTAACGTACTTCTTGAGTGTCATCAAAGTTGGCTTCTAGGAACTGTCCTAAAAATGGTTGGGCTTCCTGGGCGGGGACAATAGGCAGTAAAACTCGCAGCCAAGTATTATCTTCGGAAAGCAACACCAACAGCCGGAAAGTAGAAGTGTTTACTTGCCACGAACCAGGAGCAACTGCATCAATAGCAGATGTGCCAAATAATTCTGTTAGCGTCAGAGCAATTTCTTCAGGTGTCATAAATTTTTGTTAGATATAGATTTACTTTCTTATAGCGGTTCCCACTCAGATGCGGTTGTCTCGTTCCCAGTCTCCGACTGGGAATGCCTAACGAGAGGCTCCGCCTCAAGACTTGCGGCAGAGCCGCGATGAGCAGCATTTCTAGCCAGAGGCTAGAAACGAGGTTTAAAAGGGATTTTGGCTTAAGTTGACACCAATGGGAACTGCCGTGTCCCTACGGGTGTACCTCACGTAAACGAGAACCGCTATAATTAAACCTCTTTATTTTTTGTAAATCAAAAAAACTGAACCAATTGATCCAGCGTTTTCTACATAAGTCTTTTGATTGTAATACAATCCTGGAGACATCCCTCCATCAAATAAAATTCCTTCTTGAATCTTACCTAAACAATTATTGTTAGCAATGCCTTCAAGGACATTATCAAACATATCTGGCAGTAACTCTTGATTAACTTGAGATAATTCAATATCTGAATTAGCTTTCGAGTCATTAACTAACAGAATTACATAGCCTTTATTCGTGATAGCTGCCATAGAGCGATTAGTTGCATTCTTGCAAGCAAATTCTCCCAAATCTTGACAAATATTTTTAAATTTACCCTGACGATAGAATCTGCCATTACCTCCCACTAAATTGTAATTGAGAATATCGCTTTTTCTTCTCCCAGCCTGGATAGTAGCCTGTCGCTGTTGTAGTTTACCTCCTGATATCCCAAAGGAAGAACGTTTATTTTTAAATGCTCCTGAATACTCTACGCCACGAGAAACATTTAAGCCTTGTGGTTGATCATCAGTATCTATATAGTCGGCATTAATTGCGGCAATGGGTAGCTGTCCGTTTAATTTGGCATTTTCATCAGTAATCAGTTCATGAAACTGTTTTGGTATATATTGTTTACGCAGTTTCCCCTTAGCATCTTTGGCGTAGAGTTTATGAGATAGACCAACATTAACTTTGAAATCTAATTCTGCTGATTTTGGATTAAAAATAATTACATGGTTAATACCTCTTTGATTTTTAGTACCTTGATTATTAGTTTTAAAAAAATCAATACTGAACTTGGCATCTTTCCCAGGGCAAGTTTTAGATGCTTTTGCTACTGAATTTGCTTCAATCTCTTGACAACCTGATAATAAACTCGCTGCAATTATCAAGATAAATAACAAAAATAATTTTTTTATAGACATAGTAATACAAAAAACCCGCTACAGAATTACTATAGCGGGAAATAATTTAAAGTTTCAGTACTAAGTTAATCTAACAGCCAAAATTTAAGGGAGCCATTCTAAAACAGCTTCTTCTTTGGTGTTAGTATTTCGGGATGGTGTGTCACGATTAAAGTTCATGTGAATTGACCGGGTTTGCTCGCCATCAACAGCCACAGCCAAAATCGGATAGTCAATTAAGCCATCCTGGAAGGACATTTGGAAGCGGAATGTTCCATCAGGATTTAGCTGAATTGGACGGCCGCCAATGGTTACGGTAGCATCGGGTTCAGTTGCACCATAGACTATCAATTCAGCATCAGCAATTAACCAGAACTGGCGCGGACGCATTGGTATGGCGGAAGCTGAGAAGCCAGCACCTGACATTCCTGCACCAGAAGCGGTTAAACCAGACATGGTAGGAACTGCCCACATGCCCACACCAGATGGGAAAACGTAGGAGCTAATGGCTTGTTCAGGACGCGCTAAACCATGCTGGGAACCGAAAATAGAACCAGCAACCCGTTGTGCTTCGGCAGATTCCGCTAAACCAAAGATTTGGTCGTAGATGGGGTTGCTGCCATTGACAGCATTACCGTTGGCAGTAGTTGCGGTTGCGGTTGCGGTTGCGATCGCTGGAATCTTCTTGGTAGGAGGAACTAATTCGTATTGAGTCTTGCCAGATAAATCTTCTTCAAAATCTACAGTGATGAAGACATCCTCAATCCAGTCAGAAGGATAGACGGGAGGAATGTGTACTCTGATAGAACGAGCTAGTACTAACCAGCGACCATCAGCAGCACGATAGCCGATATCGATCACATAATCGCGATCGCTAACTGGAACTGGTAGATACCATTCTCTGGCTAGTTCATCAGCAGGATATTCTTGAATACTGTGGGGGCTTTGGTATTCTATATTGATGTCGGTGACATCATAAATCCGTAGTGCAAGTTGTTGTCCCCCTTGTCGGCGCAGTTCTTCTTTGTGTTCATTGGGAATATCCCAATAAGTGTAAGCCCACTGTGGATCGCGCGGTAGGAGTACAATCCGGCTTTCACCGTAGCCAGAGGGCAAATCTGCGAGTCCTTCATCAACATCAGCCAAAGAGCCACCGGTACGATCTTCCTGACCTAATTCAAACTTCGTAGCTTCCACAGTTTCTTGTGCCTCCAATGGACGAGATGGACTGAGCGAAATTTTGGTGCGCTGAACTTCTTGAATTGATGCCAGTAGTTGTGATTTACGCATTCGGCTATAGCGAGAGATGCTATATTCACTGGCAACTTTACGTAATTGGCGTAAAGTCATCTCTTCTAGTGGCGGGCGTTCTTTTACCATTAATTTGGCCTCCAGTAGTTTAAGCGGTAAATGATTTCCCCTGGTTAAGGAATGCTATATAAAATGTCATCCACTCCAGATGAATTTCTTATTCCTGACTCCTGGTTTTGCCCAGTTTTTAAGTTTTTTAGTCTGTTTTTAAATTCAGGTAACTTCCTTTAAGTCCCTTGTTATGCCGAAATCAGCATTTCTTTGGGAGGAATTGAAGTTCTATTTATTAATTCAATATTAACCACTAAGCATATCTAGGGATCAAGGGGTAATATGCAGGTTTTTTGCCTGTTTTACGAATTCACCAGCCTTTCTGGGATCGAATTGTCATGTTTTCATAACATTTGTAGCTGGTTACATCTGTAGCGATCGCCATCATGTCAAACTTTCATGACATTGCGCTGTGGGTTAGCCAAAAACAGCGATCCACTTAAAGGATTGGGCATTGATCGATACGGCTCCGTTAAGGTGCACAGTGCTGATCCCCCTTAGTCCCCCTTAAAAAGGGGGAAATAGAATCATTATTAGCCCCACTTTTTAAGGGGGGTTGGGGGGATCGAGTCTTATCAAACCGTATTGGAGCATGGCTAGTTACTAAATTTGTCAAACTTGAGAGTTATAATTTAGTGACTCATAACTCATAACTTTTAAATATTTGATTACCTATGACGAAGGATGAAGTCTTAGCGACTAATGCAGCTTTTTATCGAGCTTTTGAAAGAAAAGATATTGAGACAATGAGTGCAATATGGTCACAAGGAACTGGTAGTTTTTGTATTCATCCTGGAAGTAACGTGTTGCGAGGTTGGAAAGAGATTCGCACTTCTTGGGAACAGATATTTACAAATACCGCTTATATCGAAATTAACACAGATATAATTGCTACAGAATTAACTGATAATATCGCCTACGTTGTGTTGAGAGAAAATGTATTTCAAGTGGTAGGTGGAAGAAGACTAGAAGCACAATCAACAGCTACAAATGTATTTCACTTTCTCGGTGGTAAGTGGTATTTAGTTCATCATCACGGCAGCCCAATTTTGCGGTAGATTAACTAGTAATTAATGCCCAATGACTAACGACTAATCAAATCTTGAAACTGTCTATCTTCTCGAATATTGTCATAAGAGGCGATGGCTTGGCTACTTAATTTATATTATACAATCAAGCTGCACAACAGCTTAACTACCTTTGGCGATCGCACTCAACCACCTAAAACAAAACCCCACAGCTACAAACACGCTACGGGGTGAAAATTGGGGTTGTGGGGGAATGGGGTAATTGAATGGGTGTGATGGGGTTAGGGTGTTGACTCAGCTTGTATTCTCTTCCTAAATTCAATTAGGGCTTGTTCCTCTGTACTAACTACAACCCGGTTAGGTTTTGCCCTCATAATTGTTAAATAATGTTGAAAAGCCTCTTCATCATCTGGATGTTTTTTTACATAAGTTCTCAGTTCGGCTTCGCTTAATTGTTGATAGTTACTCATTGAATTAATTCCTCACCGTTACTCAAAATTTCTACTTGAATTGTTTCGCCTATTAAGCTTAGACAATGACCGCGATGCCTGCGGCGGGCTACGCCTACGCGCTTTGTTCGCCGTATGCCTGTTTAGCGCCTGTAGAATCCGTGAATGCTGTACGCTACAAACTGAAGATATCTACAGACCCAAAGGTATTGTCAGACCCCGGCTGATTATTAGAAAATCAAACACCAAGGGGAAATTAGCAACTCGGTTAATACCAGTGATTGAAGACTTACGGCGGTTACTGTTTGAATATTACCCAATGGCAGGGGATGTTTATTGGTTTCCCGGTCGTAGCAATGGACATATCAGCGAAGACTCAGCCGCTAGGATTTTAAGAACAGCTTGCCAGCAAGTAGATATTTTTGGAGTTAGTACCCCCAGCTTCAGGCGTACTGCCTTAACCTAGATGAGTAACCTGGCATTCCACTGAGAGTTATTCAGGAAATCTCAGGACATAGGAATTTAGATTTAGAAGTATCTGATGAACAGGTATTGGGGGCGGCTGCGGCGTTGTCAATGCTGTCACCTATAGCTAGTAATGGTGTAGAGCTACATACCGACATGGGATTAAAAATGCTTACAGTAGAGCATTCAATCTCAGATTAGGCCGCTTAAGAGCGATCGCACTCAATCACCAAAAACAAAACCCCGTGCTGTGATGCGCTACGGGGTGTGAATTCGGGTTTTAGCTTGGTTGCGTCGTTGTTCTAGGTGCTGTTGATGTAACTCTGGGAAGTTTTCTAAGTCCTCAATTGTCTGTGGGGCGGAGAATATTTTGTTATTGGGAGTGGGAACGAGTACTACAATATGCTGCTCATTCCTGTATATATACCCCCCACATCTTGTCAGAATTTGTAGTTATGGATTAGATCACATATACTTCCTCAGCTTGTAGCCCTCTTTGACCCCTTGTAACTATAAATGAAACTTGTTGTCCCTCTTTAAGAGATGTAAATCCATCACTTTCTATTGATTTGAAATGTACAAAAAGATCGTCGCCACTTTGCGGTGTTATAAAACCATATCCTTTTTCGTCATCAAACGATTTCACTGTGCCAATTTGCCTCATAATCTAGCATTTATATGTGAGTACTAAGTTTATAATACGTTATGTTCTCAGAGTTATGGCGAAGATGCAAGGATAATTAAGCCGCTTGTTGCCTGTTTCACCTGGATGTAGGGAAATAGGATTTTGACGACATTTATACAAACCTCCCTCAACCTCTTGCCGGGGGTACTTTCTCAGGTTTTGGAGGGTTTGTAAAATCTATGACAAGCTGCCTGTCAGCCTGAGAGCAGGTTGTCAATAAATGCTTTGTAGTTGGTGTAGAATTCTACAATTGGCTGAAGAAGGTTAAACACGCAGTTTATTGTGAGCGATCGCTACCTAATTGCTCCTTAATCACAGTGTAGTTCTTCTTAGTACTTGGTATTAAGCCCTTAGCTTGTAAAAATAACTGCTGATTCAACCTTATTTTAGTATTGGTATAGCGATCGTAGCTAAGTTTTTGACCTCTGAACTCGGAACTCCGACCTCTGAACTCGGAACTTCGACCTTTTAACTCGGAATTCCGACCTTTTAACTCGGAACTTCGACCTTTTAACTCGGAACTCCGACCTTTTAACTCGGAACTCCGACCTTTGACCCCGGAACTCCGACCTTTTAACTCGGAGCTTCGACCTTTGACCCCGGAACTCCGACCTTTTAACTCGGAACTCCGACCTCTGACCCCGGAACTCCGACCAAAAGCGCTATAATTCTGCCTCTCAACTCCAAAAGACAAATAACTAAATACAGAATTTCATAAATTCCTCGCAAACTAAAACTGGCAAAACTCAGCGCCCCTCTGCGCTTCCCTCAGCGTCCCTTTGCGTTTAAAAAAGCTCCGTAACTAATCTCCAATCAACTCCACAGCATCACGTCCATCAAAATCTTGTAAGTAAACTTTAACAATTTCTTCTTTAGCAGTAGGCAACTGCTTGCCAATAAAATCTGGATGAATAGGCAATTCCCGATGACCCCTGTCTACCAACACAGCTAAACGAATCACTTCCGGTCTACCGTACTCGTTTACCGCATTCAAAGCAGCGCGAATCGTCCGTCCTTTGAAAATCACATCATCCACGAGTACAACCGTTTTCCCCGTCAGATCAAAAGGAATGTTGGTTTTCGCCGGAGTCCGCAACCCAATTTTGTCGAGGTCATCTCGATAAAATGTAATATCCAAAGCACCGACCAAAACGTTCACACCTTCTAACGTCTCAATCTGACGTGCCAACAATTCCGCTAATAACACACCTCTAGTATAAATACCGAGAAGCACCAATTGGGACAAATCGCGCGACCTTTCCACAATTTGAGAAGCAAGGCGAGTCAAGGTACGACGGATTTCTTCGGATGAAAGAATTTCAACTACTTTGGCAGACATAGCTATCTTTAGGGGAGTGGGGAGTGG
>NZ_WBKM01000249.1 GCF_015714725.1 Nostoc sp. WHI | reverse complement strand
CGCACGGAACAAATGCTTGCGGAAAAATAGCCAAAACAACGTCGCCCAAGGAATTACTGTATGAAAGAACCGCAACATCGTCCGATAACTACCACCAATGCCTGCCCAACGCGAAATTCCCAACATAGTGACTCGACCGCTCATTGCTAACATCGCCAGGATTATTTGGTTCAATTGCCGCATCGTTGTAGCGTTGATCTGCGGTAACAGGCATTGTAACAGTGATAAGATGTTGAACATGGGCTGCTTGTAGTTTTTGAGTTGTCGTTGTGAGAGACAATAACTCTACTACGCCAGCCCTCTCTCTTCATAATCTTTTTTTGGCGAAGGTATTGGTATCAATGAAAGTATTTCATGAACGAGTAAGCTTTTCTTATCTCAAAGAAATTTTGGGCAACCCGTACATCTAATTTCACTGTCTCTGGAAGGCACAGCGATCGCTCTTGGCGGGCGGATAGCCATCATAAAGCGCGCTCAACGAAAGCAGCGATCGCTCAATGCTACTGGCTATAGGTAAAGTCAAATAGAGTGCGATCGCCTGAACCATATCCCCAACTGCTTAATTACATTACAGCTTATCTTTCATTAGTTTCAGCTTTCCTTTGTGCCATTGTGGTCTGCATCTTAGGTCATATTGTTAATTGCCGCACCTGTCCTTCCACCCAGAGATGACAAGGAATCAGATCCCGTCCGTCCACTGCTTGGGCGTAGGTAACAGGGGCACTACCTGCTTCACCAGGATCAAAAGTGCAACACCTGAGGATCACATGGTCAAATTTGCCCTGTAACACCAAATCACCACCGCTAATAAATAATCCTTCCAGAATCAATTCACTTCCTTCAGTGCCGCTAAAACTCCATTCTGTCACCGTGGGAGTTGGAGCAGGTAGCCGGATTAACGGTCGAGTATTATTTTCTGCCCGTAAAGTGACGTGTTTAATCTCAGTCAAATTACTGATTTGGGTATAGGTGAGGGAATCAAGAATAGTCAGTGTACCCATTGGGGCGATCGCTGCCAAAGGAGCAACCAAAGCATTTCCACCGCCAAGTACCTCCTGTTTAGGGGCTGGCGTGGGAGTGAGGGGTTGACGGAGTATGCGGCGATTGAAAGCTCCAGCACCAATAGTAGAAGAAAAGCCATAGTGATAAGTCACAAGGAAATTATTTATACCCGTCGGTGCTTTGTCCCCCTGAATTAACTTCCCCTTTTCTGGCTCAATCAAAAAGGAAATATGAGTTTTACGACTAGTCCAATCACGGGAATCAGCAGTGATTTTTACTTTCATCGGCTGACCTTGAGGGTCAAGGACTGGATTACCGCCTGCATCCCGGAGAATATATTCCAGGGGGATCAGCTTCCCAGTTGCATCGAAAATTCCCAGAGAGTTGAAGTTAATCAAGTTCCCTTGTTCAACTGCATAGAGATGCCCAAGTTCCTGTTGTAGCAACGGTTGGCTGATGGCGGTGGGCAGTTGCCACTCGGTAGGAGAGACCCAGCGATCGCCAAAGGAACGGGACGCGGCAGCAAACAAGGAAATCTCTCGACCTGTGGGATCAAAGGTGTAGTGGTCGGGGCAAGTTTGGTATTGGACAGGGGTAACTCCAATGCCTCGGTTCGGTGCTGTTTTCGTGAGGGGAGAATCAACTGGTTCGCCTACCGGAAAGCTGATCAACCGCCAGAGAAACACACCTAAACGGGGAATATTATACCAGCCCACCTGCCCTTTACCCCGGCGCATATCGGCAGTGGAGAAAAATTCATCAAAGGCAGAATGAGCTTTGGTTGCACCATAAACGTGACGTAAATCTGCCCAACCGCCCATCGGCGTTTTAGTCAAAGTACCGACCAATCCTTGCGCTTGTTGCAAGGTACGATTCCCTGCCGGATCAGGAGTTTGAGAAGGTAGCCCGATGGCCGGATCAAGATTGTGTCGTGTCCGCGCCAACCGCCGAAAAAACTCGACTACCCGCGCACTCCAGCCGGTGATATCAGTGGCAATTTCTTCCAGAATCGCCACCGTTCCCTTGCGCCGCCGATAGTAGATAGTTTTAGCTACATCTAGTCGTTGTCCCCGTGCATCCTGACTGACCACGAGATTGGTGGCTAGTAAATCTGCCATGTAAGCAATCACCCAGTCGTCGCAGGTTTCAATGGATTGGTCTTCCCACTGGCGATCGAGGCTGCGGCGTAAAATAGCTGCTTGTACCCCGATGCGATTCACCATTTCTCGTAAAGAACCGGGTCGCTCAAAGCTTTCACTATCGTCTCCTCGATAGATTGCAGGTAGGAGATTCCATAATTTATCGGCGTAGTAAATGGCGTAGTGGTCATAATCCCAAGTCATGGTTAGCCCGCCTTCCAGTACAATGTGAGATTTGCCGCAGGTAAGTGATAAAATTTGCCCTCGCCCGGATCATGGCGATAATGAACATCTATGCTTGAGTTAATCTGAAATTTCCCGCCGTGTACTGCTAGCACCCCCGGAACCTGCATACAGGTCGCATAAATCTGACTCTGGTAAATTGCCTGTCCAATTTGCACGGCATTTACTCCAAATAGCCCGTTATCTGGATGGAGCAGAACATCTTGAACAGCAGCAATTACAATCTCTGGAATCCGGGCGGCTTCAATACGCAATGTCAAGGTAAGCTGCACTAAAAGTGGCTGTGCCAACTCTACTACCACGGAGCGATTAGGATCAGCAGTACCTTTGAGGGCAATTGTTGCCGCACCGACTGCGCTATCGTCATCACCGACATAAAGCTTCACTAGACTGCGTTGCTGAGTTGCGTCCCATGTCCAATAAACTTTTGCCCGCGCCACACCAGGAGTTTGAGCAGCGATCGCTTCGTAGTCATCCCCTGAAACCGCCCGTCCAAAGGTTAGCACTGAACGGGGTGCATAACGGCGAATCTGTGCTGCTGGCTCCGGGTCAGCCCCTCCCCCTACTGGAACTGGATTGCGGATGGTTTTTAGGTTGGGATAAGGTTTGGAAATTACTGTTAAAGTTCCGGCATCTGGTGCTTCCTTGCCGCTACCGTAGCGATAACGAGCGAGTACGTTGTTTACTCCAGAGGATAATCGCGCTCCATTGACTCCATCACCAAACAGCACATGGGTATGCTGGTTTTCGTCCTCACGGGTAACAAAGATTCGGGCATCGGCAGACTGTCCGTAAAAACTGGGGACTTCCTGCCATTCGATACCATCAACCCAAATCCGTAAAGTGCTTTTGTAATTACTGCCAGAAGTCGAATCGCCACTCACCAGATAGGTTAAAGGCGAATTCTGCAACACAAATTCCTGTCCGGCAATACTGGCATCCCCACTGCCCAAAACTTCCACAGGTGCAGTTTGACCCCGTGAGACTGACAACAGATTGAATAACATCTGCAAGGGTGCTGTTAATTCAAAAGACGAGTTAGAGAGATCGGATAATTGAAGCTTGGGGGGCGAATTGCTCAACGAAACTGTGGCAGAGATGCCATTGCCATTAGTGTCTTCCAGAAGCAAAGGAAGTTTCTTTTTACCAGGAGGAAAGGTAAATTTGTCAATAAGATTAACTTGTGGTTCCGTCTTACTGAATGTAGTTGCAGGAGTTGCAATCAATTCTCCAACATCTTGCCAATCGTAATATACAAGAGCAGTGGCTCTGGCTGTTTCACTATCCCAATCGCCTGTCAGAGTCGAAGTAAAGCCAAGCTGGGTGTGAGGAATGGGAATAGGGATGGCAGGAGGATCGACTTGGAGCGTAGGATTATTGTTCTTCGGATTGGCGTACCAAACGACTTCTTTGTATTGAGTCACCTGGATCAGTTGAGTCGAATTAAAGCTTTGCAGCAGAATCGGATCGCCTACTTTAATCTGGCGCACAAGCGAATCTAGATGGATCTGCACATTACTAATCACTTTCTCGCTGCCAGTGGGATATTGCCAGACATGAGCTGATTGCAAACTTTTAAGCAGACGATAGTCCTTGATTTCAGCATTATTCGGCAATCCAGACTGTTTTAAACCCAGACTGAGGCGGGTGTTGGTCTTGCCTTTTGGATCTTTCTCCGACTGTACAACCTGCACTGTTGCCAATGCATATTGGTTGTTAGTTTTGTTCCAGTTTCGCTGCAATAACAGCAGTTCATCTCCTACCTTGAGTGTTGTGACAGTTCCTTTCAACAACACACTGCTGGGATTGAGGTTGATATTGGGCAGTGGTTCGGCTGCGATCGCATCAGCAAATTCTATCGGCGTATCAACATCTAATTCAAATATCTGCGGTTGTTTACCCGGCCCCGGTTTACTTTGAATTTGGAATCCTTGGGGGAGAGTAAAGGATTTGGAATTATTCACGAGGGCGGCAACAATCCCCCTAGCACCGATACCGGGGCGGGGACGATAGCCGAGAATTTGAATTAATCGCTGGACACTTTCTGGTAAATCTGCGGTTCCTAAATAAGATTCATTGGCAATGCGATCGCTATAAAAAGTTAAGATATCTGCTAAATAAGCCCACCACTCCACTATCTGAACTGCCAAATCACCATCAGCACCAGGATACCAGTTGAGCAGTTCTAATTCTTCTAAATTGCCGCCCCTGTCTTTGAGTGGCAATAATAAAGCTTGCCGAAAACTGGTGTAGTCGCCCACTCGATAGGCGATCGCACTTCTCCCTGGTGGATTAAAAACTACCTGTGGATGAATGAATCCTTCACAGGGACAAATCGGTACTTTCGTCATTTCCCGCCCTCCACAATAATGTTTAGCGAACCCCGTTCTGGTCGGCTGTTGTCGTTATCTACCCGCAAAATGGCATCCAAGGGAATGACAAAGGTTTCTGGCAAGGGTTGATCATTGGAAGTGATGCCGCGTTGCCGATAACGAATTGACACTACCCCAGCCACCCCATAGGCCTGCTGGATTGCAGCTTCCAAGGCACTGCGTTCCAATGGCTGACCGAATGACCAGCGATCGGCCCAGAAAAAACCTATCCTGCCATTTGGGAACTTGGTAGCACTTAACACTACCAGGAGATCCGCTTCCACATCACCCCGAAATGCATCAGGTCTGGCACACACCCGAATTTCTAAATCAAGTGATACATAGCGGGGGGAAGGCACATAGGATTCATACCCCGCTAGGCGATAGCGGTTAAGTAGGTCAATGAGTTCTGTATGTTGCTCAATCGTGAATGCCTCACTACCTAGCGGATCAGGGGTAGTGAAAACTGTAAGCCAACTCCCTGTCCAGCGAAACACCGTACCCGCTCGTTGCACCCACGGCAACGACTGAGCGGCAACTTGGTAATCTTGGGCACGGACTGCCCGGAATTGTTTAGCACGAAACGCCTGTGGTGCTAGTCGTCGGACTCGTTCATTCGGTTCGGCATCGGCTCCCCCTGTGGCTCTTAAGGGATTGGTGACTCCAATGACATCGGTAACAGTTGGATCAATGCGGTTAATGGTATCAGCAGCCACATTGCCAATCGCTCCACCGCCTACCCGATAAGTCACCTCAAAGGTATCCCCATAATTAGGCAGTTCTCCAAAGATACCATCCCCAAAACGAATCGTATCTCCGGCATCGCTATCGTAGTCAAACATCACAGAGCGATCAGAATTGGGGGCAATGCGCCGAAAACTCACCGGATCAACTGTAAAGGACTTCTCAAAAGGTTTAGCATTTAGCAGTTTTCTCTGCCAAATCCAAGCTTGCCCGGTGCTTTGCCGAAGTAGGATTTCTGGTAAGGGTGCTATTTCTGGGTTATCCTCTCCTAAGAAGGCGATCGCGCCATTTCTCACTGTGTAAAAATACTGAAAGTTTACATCATCTGGAGTACTGTTTGCACCTGTCCGCATCAGTGCCAGTGGCGAAGGAATCGGGGGAGGTGAATCTATGGGGATAGTAAAGGTTTCGCTGTAGCGTCTACCTTGGGTAGCCGGAACCAGGTTCCCTGCCAAAATGGTACGGGTCAAATCGTGGTCAAACTTCAGCGCCTCCTGTGATTGCCAAAAAATATGCGTCACTGGTTGATTAAACAACGCATCCGTCTCTTCAATGGCTGCCTTTAGGAGATGCACCACCTCTTGAATTTTGGCATCTGCACTGGTTGCACCTGCCGTTTCAATTAAGATTGCCTCGCCTCCTTGGAAGTTGAACCCATGCCCCTGAATCCACATTTCGGTTGCCCCAGTTTTCAGACAACGTTGGCTATCATCCCACCAGTAGGGTGTGATGCCAGGGTGGCGATTGAATCGGGAATTAACTGCAAAATTCTTTGGCAGTCCAGTGTTGGCATCGACTTTGAGTTTTCCAGTCTTCGGATCAACCAATCCTGTTCCCGTTTCAAACTCAATAATTTCGCCATCGGGACTTTGGGCACTGACTACTAAACCGACAGCCAGAGAACTGGTGTTATTAGCAACATCAAATTGTAATAGAACACGAGCCGCCGTTGCCGGACGAGGTTCATAGTCTACCAGACGCGCATGATGAACTAGCGATCGCCTTTGTGTCGCAGTTTCTAGGGTAGCTTCCGCCGCAATCCGATCTTGCGTGTAACTCAAGTCATCTGCTAGGGCACACAGTGCTTCCAAAAACATCACTCCAAAATCGGCTTCTGAGCGTTCCTGCCATTCTGGATAGCGCAAGGCTGAGAAGTCAGATAGAGCTTTGCGAAAACTGAGGAAGTCTTTCGCTAAGTAGTCAATTGGGGGAATGTCTGGTTTATCGGGTGGACAGATGGGGTCTGGAGTTTGGCAATCTAAATCCGATGGACAAAGGGCTTTGAAGGAAAAAATAACTCGACTGAAAAAGGGATCGAGGAGGTTGCTTTCTAGGGTAAGGGTGTAGTGGGAAAAATCCCCAGGAGATGCAACGGAAAGAATTAATATAGGTTGTCCTGTAGCTGTTTCAGTTGTCCAGTGAGTTGGATCGTTAATGGTGGTTTGATTAAGAATAGCGATCGCTCCAATAGTTTCGCCACCTGCGATCGTCACATTTGTAATACTTCCTTGCACAACCACCGAGTTGAGGAAATGAACCCGCAGGGTTTTTTGGTCAGATTCGGCAATTTCCACAAAATCGATGCCATTCAACGTTGTGGAGGCGATGAGATGTTCACGTCGATCTTTTGAGGGAGCCATATTAAAGAATTCTCACCTCCATACGTTTATTTGCCTGAGTCTCAATCAACACATATTCAATCTGTACTTGAAGTTGAGCCGGATCGCCCGTTTCTTCGATTGATGCCACCTTTACGTCTTTAACCTGGATTTGTCCAGCTAACCATCGATTGAGTGCCTGCAACACAATCAATTTAGTTGTGGCATCCAGCGCCTCTGAATGGGGGGCAAATAACAATTGTCGTAGTCCACAGCCAAATTCTGGCAAGTTTACCCGTTCGCCAGGACTGGTTAACAAGACTTGGCGAATCATCTGCTCGACATGGCTTTCATAACGAGTTTGGGCTGCCTGGTGGGAAGCAGTATCAATGCGGAAGGGGAAGGCATAGTCGTGGCGAATCATAAGCCAGACACCTGGGATTGGGTGGAGTTAATCAGTACAGTACCCTGGACTGCTTGATCACCAGCAACACAGAGTCCAACACTATTGGCATTGAGGACAAAATCACCAACAACTTTGGATTTTAAAGCGGGTTGTACCCAACGAACTTGCACGCAGGGATGGGGAGAACTCGAAATAGTGAAGGCGCAACCGGCGATCGTAAAGGTATCCGAAGACCGAATAACATAGTTACCACCCGCCTTGGTTTTGGTGTTGGAACTGGTGACGCTAACTGTCCCAGCGTGGGGACACATCATTATGCTAGAAGTATTCAGTAATCCTACCATTACATTACCTCCAACGCGCCATCATTAACATTGACTTCACTTGTACTGATGTTAATTTTTTTGCCACTGCGCTCAAGGGTGATACCAGAGGACTCTAATGTAATTTTATTCTCACTACTATCAGTAATAGTAATAATGTTGGCATCATCATCAAGTAGAATCTTGTGTCCGGCTTTGGTAATAATTGTTTTAACTGTGGGTGTTGCATCTCCTGGCTTTTCGTCAGTACGCCAGTAACAACCTGTCCAAATCGGATAAGAAACATCACCATTCTCAAATTCTATCCAGACCCCAGCACCTATTTCTGGTAAAAAAGCAAAGCCAACATTGGGGCCAGCATAAGGTACACAAGGCCTTGCAGGGGGACAAAATGGTCTAGAATGCTTATATTACAAAGAGTGTAGCAATTTGTGGTAAAACAAAAAGAGCATTCATTCGCAACAAGCTCTATTTAATGATAATATTACCTGAATTCTACGAAACAAACCTCAAGCGAGAATTGGGACGTGCAGAATATTTATTACTAAAAATCCTGATAAATTTATTACAATCTATTAAAACTGTTAGCATTGAAACACTCGCTACTGCTTTACCTATCCCCATACTTTTTGAAAGTAGAAGAAAAAGGATTCAAAGATTTTTGTCTTTAAATTACATAAATATTGAAGAAATTTGGTTGCCCATTATTAAAAGCTGGTTAGAGATATATTTTCCCTTAAATAAAGTTATTTATGTAGTGATTGACCGGACTAATTGGGGG
>NZ_WBKM01000236.1 GCF_015714725.1 Nostoc sp. WHI | reverse complement strand
GCTTCTGACTTTAGGGCTGTTGGGGCTTCTTTATAACCTGCAACCCAACACCCCACACCCTATACCCGCCCCAACGGGGCTGGTGAATCCTAACACTCAAAACTTTTGGGTAATTGATTATCGTATTTTTAATCCTGATAATGATGGTTTAACTAAGATAGACCACGTAAAAAATATGCTGCAAGGTCTTGTATATCAAAAGCTTCTCCCTTTTGATACTGTTTTAATGGATACGTGGTATGCGGTAAATAATTTAATGCTTTATATTGATGGTTTAGATAAAGTTTATTATTGTCCTTTGAAAACTAATCGTTTAGTTGATGATACTTTCGGCAAAGAAATCATATTGCTTGTGCTATGTTGGTTTGGCTGAGACTGAAAAATTTAGCCTATCAAACAGGCCAAACTATTTATAAAATCAAGCACAACTTACTATCTAATTATCTAATTCAGCAATTAAAACGTCCAGACGTTCATATGTGTTTGGTCTAATTTAAATTCCCGTGTGTCGGGGCTTCGCCCCGCCCGCATTTTGTGCCAGTTGCGTAAGTCCTGTGTTTAAGTCACGATAGTCTGATTGCGAATTGCAAACCTCCTCTGAAAAAAGTAGTTATTGTTACACACAATCATAAAAAGCGCGGATAACATTAGAAAAATCTCCCCTAGTTAATAAGGTGAGGGAAAACTGTTATCTTTGTATCCTACTAGCAGCTGTTCTCATAAGTATGACTTGTTAAGTAATTATCCTGTAATGGATAAAACTTAATTACACTTTGTCTAAAGTATTAGGCAAAAAAGTCCCCCACAAGGGTGAGAAATTGCTTGACAAAAGTTTGCTATTATGATTCTAGCCAAAAACAAAGGAGTTTGTAATGCTTCGACAAATGTGCTGGTTACCTAAGTCTGGTGGCGACGGAGAGAAAATTTTGTATTTGCAGACAGAACCAAATCAACCTTGGCGTCCCTACACAGCTTTTGGACATTTTGTAGTCCCAGATTATCAAATACCAGGTGGTTCTAAAGGTTGGGCAACTTATCAAAAGCTTCTCAAAGCAGGTTGGACATTAGTACCTAGCGCACGGGCAAAGGAGTTTGGCAACAGCAGCTACGCAGAGTCAACTGTCCAAAATCAATAGTCATTGGTCATTAGGAGTTATTATTTTTCTCGTTGTCCCCCTTGTGTCCCTCACCACCCTTTGGGGGAACCTTCGCCGCGAGGATCAGCTGCCCCTTCTAAATTTCCATCTGCTGTCACAGCGATCGCGTTACCATTACCCCAAGGAGTAGTTTCCTTAATCTTGTGTCCCCGACGGCGTAAGTCTTGCATAGTGAGAGTATCCAAGCCCCAAGATTCCAAGCGCAACTCATCTGGAAGCCATTGATGGTGTATGCGTGGAACAGAAACAGCCGCACCAACATCCATGTTGTATTCCAGTACATTCAGAATCACTTGCAACACTTGGGTGATGATCGTGCTACCACCAGGCGCACCCACCGCCATCCGAAAATGATTATTTTCTGTGACAATTGTGGGAGTCATGCTGGAAAGAGGAGTTTTACGGGGTGCGATCGCATTTGCATCGTTACCAACTAAACCAAAGGCATTAGGCACTCCTGGCGCAGCAGCAAAATCATCCATCTCATTGTTGAGGATAATTCCAGTTTCCGGTGTCACCACACCAGCACCAAAACTGAGGTTAATCGTGAAAGTCAGACTCACGGCGTTGCGTTGTTCATCCACAACAGTAAGATGACTGGTTTGGGGAGATTCATGCCGAGGACAAGGGGATGAGGGAAGACGGAGACATTTGGAATTTGGAATTTGGAATTTGGAAGTCAAATCTCCTGGCTTTACCTCGGTTGAGGGTCTAGCCATTTGCATATTAATTTCTTGACGGCGTTTGCTAGCGTAAGCTGGACTGAGCAGTTCTTGTACAGGGACTTTAACAAAATCAGGATCGCCTAAATATTGTGAGCGATCGCTGTAAGCAATTTTCATTGCTTCTATCATTAAATGTATTGCGTCGGGATGATGCCATCCTAAAGATTTCAAATCAGTGTCACCGATAATATTTAAAATCTGCAATAGGTGAACGCCTCCCGATGATGGTGGTGGCATTGAGCAAATTTTAGCTTTACGAAAATTTCCACAAACGGGAGTCCGCCAGATTGCTTTATAAGCTTTCAGGTCTTCCAGGGTAATTAAACCACCATTTTTTACCATATCAGAAGCGATCGCGCGAGCAATACTTCCGGTGTAAAAACTTTGGGGATTCTGAGCAATTGCTGTTAAAGTGCGTGCCAAATCACGCTGTACTAACTTGTCCCCTGGTTTATAAAATTCGCCGTTGCGAGTAAAAATTTCCCGCAACGCTGGATTTTTAAGAAGTGCTTGCTTGGCGGGCTGGTTTGTTTGCAGATAACGCCAAGTTGCGACATCGCCCAGAATAAAGCCTTTCTTGGCAAGTGCGATCGCAGGTTTCACCACTTCTTGCCAAGAAAGTTTACCATAACGACGATGCACTTCATAAAGTCCTGCCACCGTTCCTGGTGTTCCTACTGCCAAATAACCACTAATACTTGCATTGGGGCGCACCTTTCCTTTCGCGTCAAGATACATATTTCTTGTAGCTTTCAGGGGTGCGCGTTCACGGAAATCTAAGGCTTTGATATCGCCAGTTTTTTCAGAGTGCATCAACAAAAATCCACCGCCGCCGATTCCCGCCGAAAAAGGCTCAACTACAGAAATTGCAAAGGTTGTGGCTACGGCTGCATCCACTGCATTACCACCTTTGCGTAACATGGAAATTCCCGCCTCACTTGCTAGGGGATGGGCTGAAACCACCATTCCCTTTTTGCTGCGTAGGGATAAAGTTAAGGCGGCTGATGCAACTTGGCTGTAAAATAGAACGCCCAAGGAAAGGATTGCGATTGCAACCGGCTTAGATTTGACAACAGTAAGCATTTTTATGCCATTTTGTTTTATATTTCTTAGCCTAGCGTTAAGGTGTGCATTTTATACGCTGCTTGCTTGTTAATTGATGAGTTGCAGAGCGATCGCTAAATCCTGTTGAACTAAATTTGTATCGGTTGAAGAAGAATTCAGAAGTCAGAATTCAGGAGCGGAGCCGGAGACGCTCCGCCTCCGGTCAGAATCAAGACGCTCTCTACGAGACGCTAAAAGCGTAGCTTGCTTCTCCGTAGGAGTACGCGGACTCGCTTTGCGCGTCGCTATCAGTCGGGGATTCAGCGCAAAGTGCGGTCTTGGGGTCTCCCCAAGAGGAGCAACTTTGTTCTTAGACCCGCAACTGATTAGAGACCACCAAATTTTCTTGTTTTGTGGGGGTCTTAAACCCGATTATTCATCCGCCAGTCTTACAGAATTCATTCTGAATTCTGACTCCTGACTCCTGAATTCTGTTTGATAAGCAATTACACTTTGCCCGCCAAGTTCATCAACTGTTTTAAGTTCACAAGATAATTGATGTTGTTGGCACTGTCAATGTTGATCCACCCTTTTTCATGCAATTTTTCCATGATTTTGGTGGTTTCTTCAACGCCGATTTCTGTCACCTCTGCTAAATCTTTGAAGGGAATATTAAAAATTTCTCTTCCCAGGTTCGATTCCTGACCATAGTTTTCGCCTAAAGTCACTAGAGTATGGGCGAGTTTGACCGCCGGTGGTGAAGACCGCATTTGCAAGCGCAGGTTAATTTGCCGTAATCGCCGCACCATCAGTTGCAACATCCGGTGATGTAACTGCGGGTCTTTAAACAATATTTGAATAAAACGCTCTCTGGAGATACTCAGCAACTTCACGGGTGAAAGAGCAATGACATCGGTTGAGCGGGGAGATTCATCCAAAATTGCCATTTCTCCAAAAAAATCGCCACGGCCAAAAATTGCCAGAGCTACTGAATCTTCCCCCACGGTACGCCGGACTTTGACCCAACCAGAAACCACGAAGTAAACGGCGTTACCCCAGGCATCCTCCATCACAACAGCTCGCCCAGATGGGTATTCATGTTCAATTGCAACGTTGAGCAGCCATTCCAAAGTCTGTGGATTGGCTGTACTCATTAGCGGGAAAAGTTCACTAAAAACCTCAGTTAGCATGAAATATTTGCAACAAATGGATTTAAGAGTGGAGAACTAACTTTGCTAGTATAAGTTTGTTTAAACCGTAATCTTACTCAGAGTACGATCGCAAAATTTGTA
Source organism: Nostoc sp. WHI (assembly GCF_015714725.1). Classification (GTDB taxonomy): domain Bacteria; phylum Cyanobacteriota; class Cyanobacteriia; order Cyanobacteriales; family Nostocaceae; genus Nostoc. The sequence goes on along the minus strand of NZ_WBKM01000236.1, from coordinate 28,983 downwards.
TTTATTTGAAATGAACCTCTAAGATTGATCGGTCTTGGGTTCCATTACAACATAACAATTATGTATGTGATCGAAATCAGCGGTTTCACTGACAGACCGATTATTTGCTGTTTGTTGGGGGATTGCTCTCTAATGCCAGTATTTTGATCTGTTGGTCTAAATTTTTCACTAATTGATTCAGGGCAACCAAAGCCTTTGCTTGCTGAGAGTCAAGGCTGGGATTCAATAAAAGCCGTTCTTGTAGTTCATGCAGCTTGAAGCTTAGTTGCTGAGAAATTCCTAAGGCATCACGACCGAGACGCGCCAACTGTTGTTGTTGATAGAACTTTAATGCTCCTCCCCGTAACACTTGGAGTGTTGCCTCTTCGCCGTAGATTCCCGGCATGACTCGCAAGCGTAATAATAAGCGGTTTTTTTGATATACGTATTCCTTCTCTACCTGTTTTGGTTCTGAAACGGTGGTAACAGGCAGAGAAACAAACCGCTTTAATTCATTTAGTACTCCTTGAAAAACAGAAAGCGGCAGTTTTTCTAATACAGACTGCAAAACTCCATTTTCACTCCACAGTATTTTGCCTTCGTAAGCTTGTCTTTCTAAATACAGCCGACCAATTCCCCCAGCCAAGATTCGCCCTAGTAATTCTTCTAATAATTTTTTGGGTGATAGTGTTTGCAGCACCTCAATAGGACTAAGTAGTTCGGGAACTGGCGTGAGCAAAATAGGTAAATTGTTTGGTGTTGCTGCTTCCGAAGTTTCCCCTGCTTGATTTTTGGAACTAGGGGGGGGCGAGAACGTCGTCGATTGAGACAATTTATCTAGCTCTTGGATCGGAGGCAAGTCTACCCTCTGCCCAGAATGTTGACGCTTTTGTGTCTGAAACACCATTAATATTGGTTGCTGACTTGATTCAGAATCGGTATCTACCGAGGGAATAGGTTTGTCAGCAATGGTAGCTGCGCCATTTTTTGGGAGAGAGTCTACTGTTGGCCGATGCTCTTGTTTAGCATCTAGCTGAGATGTATTCTTATGGTTGAGGTAGGCCGAGAGGACTCTGCGGTGAGCGTCGGTTGCGATCGCCTCAATCACCATTTTGCAATTTACATAAGACAAAATGCTACCAACATAATCTAGTGCCTCACTGTCTTGTGGATAAACCATACCTAGCAAGAGGTTGTTATCTTCTAATCCAAAGGGCAAAATCTGGTGGTAGAGACAAGCTTCAAAGGACAAAAGACTATCAATTAAGTGGAATATTTGCTCGCGATCGCTTCCTTCTTCCCACTTAGCTTGAGCGGCAGTTAGCATTTGCTGTCCATTGGCTGCGGGATCATTTAATTCACCCTCTGAAGACAACATAGATTTGATTGGTTGGTGTTTACTTAAATATAATATTTATTTTGCCTCTATTTAGTAGGTAGTTAATAAAGATACTTTGTTGGATTGCTAAAGCTTTAATTATATATACTTAATTAAACTTTCAGGGAAAGACGAATTTTATATTATAGATTGGGGAGAATACTGAGTTGCAATATACTCTAGTAAGTGAGCCATAAGGAGATGAAAACGCAAAGGGGGATAGAGAAGAAACTTACGATAAATTCTCCTCTACTCCTCTGCTACCACTTTTACACACCGCCTTAATTGATCCAACTAGATGCCTCACAGCCTACTCCTGGGTTCTGAAAGCTTGGGCTACAAGATAGATTTTTGTCCATTCGCCTAGCACTTGATGGGTTTTGAGTTTTAAATGTTGGGCTATCGTTTCTATTGAGTTACCCGCTCTCCGCAAATCTAGGATTTGCCGCCCCAGAGGAGTCAATTGTTTATAAAGTTGCTGCCATTGGTTTTGTGTTAGCCCTAAGTTATGTTCTTGCAAGGAAATTGAGAGCCAGTTGTCTACGAGTTCTGGTTTACCTTTGAGAGCAAAGACACGCACAGCGTGGTAACTAATTTTTTCTCGCAGTCGGTATACTTCTTTAGTCTGTTTATTTAATTTGTGGGCAATTTCCTCTTGGGATTTACCTTGCAGATACAGTCGTAGCCATTCTACTGCGTCTGTCCCCAGATTTTCTTGTAAATAATTTTCAAATTCGTTTTGGACTGACTGACGCAGCGCTCGTTGTTCCTCTAGCTGTTGTGCTTCTTGATATTCTGCGATCGCCTGACTATCCACTAAGTTAACTCGATTGTCACTGTCATCCGTAAGAACTTCTTCCGACACTAATCTAATCAAGTCACGGCTTGGCACTTGGGTTAAGCCGCCACGCTGAGTATGTCGTAGGTAGTTTATGAAGCGGTAGGCCAATAGCGGTTGATTGCGTACTGGTCGCAGACAATATTCTTCTAAAGTGGCAAATAGGAGAGTATCCCTCAATCGTCTATCGGTTGTATATTTTGCAATATCAGCCATTTGCTGTTGCATGTAGGTGTCGCTTTGCAGTAATTCCTGGAGTACCTCTTGCAACACATCCATCACGCTGCGCTGGCGATCGCGGCTCAGGGCAACCCAAGTCTGAATTTTATTCCGTAATGTCATTAAACTCCCCAGTCGCGTTATCAAGTTGCGATAAGCCCGTTCTCGCCCTAGCCCCAAATAGCGTTGACGTAAAATCCTCCAGCGATATTCCATCGCTTGCTTGGCAATATCGAGTTCCTTGGGGTTAAATAGATCAAACCGTTTGGAGTCAGATCCAAATAGCCAAAGAATAATACTTTGCCTAGCAGTTTCACTTGGTTCTGGACATTCCGCAGCCAAGCGCTTTCGCCAATCTAGAGCTAGTTGTTCCACATCTTTTGTCATAGTGAGATTGCGTTCCTCGAAACTCAATTTTGAAGTTTGCATCACAACCCCCATTTCTCCCACCTAATTGTTTAACTGGCAGATGCCCCGGATTTCATGATTTTCATGAAACATCTCAGTGATTCCACTTTCATTACGTCTTAATTCACTAAAATTATGCAGAAATTTCTGCATTCATGTTTTGCTGGCAATTTCAAAGTGCCTCAAACTAATGTTTATGAGGCATTTGAGTCAATTTCGTTAATTTAAGCTTTTTGTAAAGTTATGTTTTTTAACTGAGAATAGAAATCTGCCTAAAATGCTGAAGATACACATTTGTAGGAGATAGGTTGCAAAAATCTGGTATTTTGTAAGCGAGACAAGGAACGCATCTAATTTAACTCAAATTTAGGCGTTATTTCACCCGTAGAAGTTTCAATCTTCTCCAACGTCTTATCTCAATAAAGATTTAGTTCTATTTGATACTAAGATTTATAATCTTATTGAGTGCATATACTCAAATTAGCGGTTAATAGAGTGGCATTAATAATTCCTAAAATTTTCGTGGCGAAAAAACTCGCCACTTTCTTTGTAATATTATTTAAATTTAATGTAACCGTATAGTTGAAAGAATCTATGTATAAATATTACTGCCATAGCCGGGAATCATCCCCAGTATGACACATGGCGATCGCTATTCCAGATATTAGGGATTAATAGGCAAATTTATCCTTTTTAAAATAGCTTCATCAACTCAGTACTGAGTGCTGAGTGCTGGGTAAATTTAAGAAGTACTCAGTATTCCGTACTACGGTAAAAGCCCCGCCCCTTGTGGGGGGTCTTTTCACTCAGCACTCAGCACTGGGAACTCAGCACTCTTCATCGACTGTTTGATCTGACAATGGGATTTTCTACAGATTCTCGATACTCTTGGACTTGTTCTGTGTAAGCAATTGGCAGAACAGCTTCAACGTTTTCATGGGGACGAGCAATAATCACCCACGATTCCAGGGTACCGCCATAAACATTTTCTGCGGCTTCAATACCAGCAGCCATAGCCGTCTTCACCTCAGAAACATCGCCACGAATATTAACTGTAAAGCGAGCGCTACCGACTCTGATATAACCAACGAGAGTGACTCGACCAGCTTTTACCATAGCATCTGCTGCTGCTAGCACCGCAGGAAAACCTTTTGTTTCAAGTGCTCCAACTGCCTGTAATGACATTAGTAATCTCCTGTATGAATAAACGATATATGAGAAGCTTCGCTACAGACTTGGATGGCGAAATTGCTTAGAAGATCCGGAAAGGTTCTGATTTTTCATTGAAATGGATTGGTAATATGGTTTCCACATTTTCTGGGGGATTGGCAACGATGTAGTGGGTGATTACTGCACCAGCCTTTACTTGCTCTCCAGCAGCGATTCCGGCTTCAACAGCTCTTTTTACCTCAGCAACGTGTCCCCGGACGGCGACTAACAAGCGAGCGCTTTCGGCTTGACCATAATACACAATAGTAACTGCGGCAGCTTTGACCATTGCATCTGCTGCTGCTAAGACACTAGGAAAACCTAAAGTTTCAATTACCCCAACCGCCATTGGCATGGCAATAGCTCCTGGATTAAGGAATAGGCGATATCAATTGTACGTGGGTTTAGTCCCAATTTTGACATTTTGGAAAACTTTCTTAGATGGTGGGAGTAGAGATTTGCCCATTCATTTCTCACAACTCCCTGTTCTAGAGCTATTCTGTAGTCTATGGACTAAAGATTGATGTATGTTTTGGAATTTTCTTGCTCAAGCAGTTGAGTAACTGACTCTAGTCAAGTAACCACATCTCATTAGAAGTTTCAGGATACTCATTTGGTTGATTTTGTGGTTGATTTTGAGCTAGTTTTTCTGATGAACGATGTGATTTTTTGTAGTTAAGTGGATTGTAGTGTTCTTTTACGGATTTTATAGCACTAGTTTCTTTTACCGCTACAGCAAGTTTGGAATTAGCTTCTGCTGCTTGTTTTGAGGCATTAATTTCTTCTATAAGCTGGGAATTCGCTTCTGCAAGTTGTAGTGCTGTTTTTTTTGTTTCGTCAAGTTCTTTTGTTAACCGTTCTGTTAATTCTTCTTGTTCAGATGCTATTGCTTGTTGTTTAGATAATTTTGATTGCAAACCAACAATTTTCTGTTCAAGAGAAGCTTCCTTTTGATGGCTTGTCTCTAAAGTACTTGTCAATTCTTTGACAGTTGCTTCTAAATCAGCCTTAGTTGGACTTGTGCGTTTAGTAGAAGTTGACTCAGATGTTTGTGCCGACGATTCTTCATCTGATGAAGCTTCTTCTTGGGCAATTTCTTCTGCTACAACTTCGATCGCAGATTCACCTTCTGGGGGTGTAAATTTTTGTGCTTCTTCTTGTAATAAGTCGGAGAGACTTTGTTTCCTAGCCATTATTTTTTCCTCCAATCACGCTGTAATTCATCAGCTGCACGGCGATAGTCTGACTCTGCCTCCCGTGCATTTCCTCCTCGCCATTGAGTAATGGCCACACCCTCAAGTGCCGCTCGTTCATGAGCTTTATAGGCACGGATCAAGGTATTAAAAGTCGGAATACCTAGCCGAGTCAGAGTGTTCTTTGCTTCTAGTGCTTCCCCTAGACTTCGCGTATCGACTTTGGTGAGCAGTACCCGATGGGGGGTTCCCGATGGGATAACGGCTTCCCTGACTGTTTCCACGAGGATAGCTAAATCCATTGCAGCTGGGGGTGAAGGCAAAACTAGATAATCTGCGATCGCAACTACTGCCGCTAATGCTTCAGAGCGCAGCGCAGGAGGTGTATCCACCACTACTAAATCGTAACCTGTTATCTTTCCTAAATCACCTAAAAGTGTGGGATCAGTTTCTTGAGATAGATCAAATCCCATTCCCTGCTGACTGCGCCCAAACCACCAACTGGCAGAACCTTGAATATCTGCGTCAATCAGAAGCACCTTGTTTTTCTTCGCAAAGTTGGCAGCCAGATTGACTGCGGTAGTCGTTTTGCCGACTCCTCCTTTACCGTTGAGAATAGCGATGATTTTTGGCACTGCTTGCTTCCGATGCTGCCTCTTAAGTGCTGAGTTAAGAGTTAGAAGTTATTATTCTCCTCTTTGTCCTCCTTCTAGTCACCACTCTTAAGTCCCTAATGATGAATATACTCCTTTGTGTGACCTTATTTAACATTAAAACTCGTAACAATAAAATTCAGAAGCCATTAACTCTACAAAATTCTATTAATTCCAGTTATTTTGAGCTTGGGAGGCGGAACATAGGGCTAATATTTTTGCTTGGCGATAGATAGCCACCAGTAGCAATAAAGCAATTAACTAAACAATAAACGCAAAGTTCTTATCTTCCTCTGCGTTCCTCTGCGCTTCCCTTAGCGTTCCTCTGCGTTAAAAAACAACCTCCTCCCTCATCCTCTCTTCCAGCACATCCAATAACCCCTCCACATCCTTCCCAGCTTCCTCAAAACAAATCGGTGGTGCTGGTTCCGGTGCAAACTGAATTAACTTAATTTCCCCCTTCCCAATCCCAATCATCACAACTTCCACTTCCGGCTTATTATTCTCAATAATTCCCAAAATTTCCTGAAGCCGATTTTCAACCTTAATATTTAACTTCTCTATCTGCTCTTTCGGACAATAAACAAAATGGGGCGTTGGTTGTAAATCAATACCAACAGTACCCTGACTATCGCCATTTGCTAACCACAATCCCCAAAATAGCGCCGCCAATTCTTGCTGATTTGCTTTGACAAACTTATCCAACTGGTGACGCCACTTGTTATCACCTGATTCTGGTTGACTATTACCAAAAAACATAAATAATTCGTAATTAAGAGACAAACAATGCGCGAAAGTTATCTCAAACCTGACTGTACACGCCAGAGACTGGAATAAATCTCATCTTTCTGTAGCAGTTGCTCATGGGTTCCCGACTCTACTAATTTCCCATGTTCCATGACATAAATGCAATCGGCATTGCGGATAGTGGAAAGACGATGAGCGATCGCAATTGTAGTTCTATCTACTGTAATCCGTTCGAGCGATCGCTGGATTGCGGCTTCTGTTTCATTATCTACCGCCGAGGTTGCTTCATCTAAAATCAAAATAGGGGGATTCTTTAAGACTGCACGGGCGATCGCAATCCGTTGTCTTTGTCCACCAGATAACTTTTGTCCTCTTTCCCCTACAATTGTCTCATAACCTTGGGGCAGATTGATAATAAATTCGTGCGCCTCAGCTACCGTCGCCGCCGTAAGAATTTCTTGCTCTGTAGTATCAAAACTGCCATAGGCAATATTCTCCGCTACAGTGCCATGAAATAGAAAGACATCTTGACTCACCAACCCAATGCAGCGCCGCAAATCTTGCAAATTCAAACTTTGTAAGTCAATACCATCCAGAGTAATGTTTCCAGTTTGCACTTCGTACAACCGCAACAAAAGTTTGACTAAAGTGCTTTTACCGGAACCAGTGGAACCGACAATTGCAATGGTTTTTCCCGCCGGAATATCCAAAGATAGATTTTTAATAACTGGAAATCTATCTTGGTAGGCAAAAGTAACATTTTTAAATTGCACCTCACCGCGCACTTTATCCACAGGTAAGGCTACATTTCCTGTATGAATAGCGATGGGAGTATCTAACAAATTCATGACTCGATTAGTAGAAGCCATCGCCCGTTGATATTGATCAAATGTTTCGCCTAACCTTGTTAAAGGCCACAGCAAACGCTGAATTAAAAACACTAATACGCTGTAAGTACCTACAGACATTTCTCCAGAAACTGCTGCCATCCCACCATACAATAGTAATGCAGTGAAACCTCCCAAAATCAACATCCGAATTAACGGTACAAAAGCAGCAGAAAGAGCAATTGCTTTGGAGTTACTGCGGCGATAAGCTTCACTATCTACTTCCAAACGAGAGGCTTCATAAGCTTCGGCGGTAAAACTTTTAATAGTAGTAATTCCGCTGATATTATTTGATAAACGCGAGTTGAGAAAACCTACCTTTTCGCGTACATCAGCATAGCGAGGCGCAAGCAGTCGTTGATAAGCAAAGGAACCCCAGAGGATAAATGGCATTGGCGATAAAGCCATCCACGCCACACTAGGAGCCAAAATAAAGAAAGCAGCGCTAATAATTAAAACAGTTGCAGAAACTTGGATGATATCATTTGCTCCCACATCCAAAAACCGCTCTAGTTGGTTAATATCATCGCTGAGGATAGACATTAAATTGCCAGTGCTGCGTTCTTCAAAATAAGCCAATTCCAACTCTTGCAAATGTTTATATGCATCCAAACGCAAGTCATGCTGAATATTCTGCGCTAAATTCCGCCAAAGTCGAGCGTAGGCGTACTCAAAAACCGATTCTAATATCCAAATAATGACAGTGAGGAAGGAAATAATTAAAAATTGCCCAAAGACATCGTGTACTCCTAACTGTGCAATTATGGAATCCTGCTGCTTGACTACCACATCTACTGCGACGCCAATTAAGCCAGGTGGTGCCAAGTCAAAAAACTTATTGAGGGTAGAATAAGTAGTCGCCAGCCAAATTTGTTTACGATACTGGTGTCCATAATCAAACAGGCGCTGGAGAGGATGCGCTGAATGTTTACCCTTTCTTGATACCCGATGAGATTTTAATCCAATAGCCACGGCTTTTTGCGGTTGCGTGTAGCTGATATTAGCACGGAATACAGTTCTGAGTCCTCAATGCTGAGTCTGGAATCTGAAGATTAAAGACTTGATTTAGACAGACTGATGAGAAACTTAAACAAGTAACAGACTTTACTTTAGTCAAAGCAAAATTTTTGACTATTTACTACCCTCAAATTTATCCGTACTATTTTACTCAGGACTCAGCACTCATTACTCAGCACTCATTACTCACATGGAGACAGGAACTTGAAAAATCAGCAATTGGGAAATTGGCAAACCACAGTTTTTGGAATTGTGTTAGCAATACTGGTAATTATTGGACTAAGTTCCTTTATTATTATCACCCCAGGACAAGCAGCAGTGATCAGCATCTTGGGTAAAGCTAGAGATGGCGCTTTATTGGAAGGTATTCACGTAAAACCGCCTTTTATCTCAGTGATCGATGTGTATGATTTGACAGTGCAGAAATTTGAAGTTCCGGCGGAGAGTTCTACTAAGGATTTGCAAAATTTATCTGCAAGATTTGCGATTAACTTTCGCCTTGATCCCATACAGGTAGTTGAAATTAGAAGGAAACAAGGAACCTTAGAAAATATTGTATCAAAAATCATTGCACCTCAGACACAAGAAGCATTTAAAATTGCAGCAGCTAGAAGAACAGTAGAAGAAGCAATAACCAAAAGAACTGAATTGAAAGAAGATTTTGATAATGCTTTAGGCGATCGCTTAGACAAATATGGGATAATTGTGTTAGATACTAGCGTAGTTGACTTAGCGTTCTCACCAGAATTTGCCAAAGCAGTGGAAGAAAAACAAATTGCTGAACAGCGGGCGCAAAGAGCCGTTTATGTAGCACGAGAAGCTGAACAAGAGGCACAAGCAGACGTTAATCGTGCTAAAGGTAAGGCAGAATCTCAAAGACTCTTAGCAGAGACACTCAAAGCCCAAGGGGGACAGTTGGTTCTACAAAAAGAAGCAATTGAAGCTTGGAAGAGTGGCGGCGCTCAGATGCCAAAAGTCCTCGTTATGGGTGGAGACTCAAAAAGCGGCGTTCCCTTCATATTCAACCTTGGCAATGTACCAAATCAACCTTAAAGTCGAGCGAAGTCCAGGCTTTGATTCGAGTAAATAATACATAGTAAGTTGGGCTAGTCCCAACTTAAACACAACAGAAAAATCAAGATATGTAATAAACGAAGTCTATGCTAACCCCCAACAATCATCACAATCTCACTGCTGAAGAAGCGAAAAAATTACTGAATAAATTTAACTGTCTAGATATCGCGCCTATCCTCAAACCGTCCGAAAAAGCTGTAATTCGTAATGCCTTAATTTTGCTCACCAACCTTGCTGATTATCAAATTTTAGGAATTTGTGCTGATACAGCAGAAGAAGGAATACTGGCTATGAAGACCTATTCTCTGGCTTTAGGTTATGAACCACCAAATAATTTACTTACACCTGAAGGCCCGGTTTATATCAAATTGAATGGTAAAAACGGCTTGTGTTATCTTGATTCCTATGCTGGACATCATCGTGGAGTATTAATATCTTGTCAGTCTTACGACGAAAAGGGAATCAACGAAATGTATGGACATTTACCCTTAGATTTATTTGTCTAAAACTCAGCCAATGTTAGGTAAGCAACATACCTTACCTACCAACTACTCCCTTCCTCCTCTTTTCTTTCTCTGCGTCTCTGCGCCTCTGCGTGAGAAAAAAATCTCTATATTTATTTGACTAAATTCTATGAGTATCATTACACTTCAATCAGTCAAAAAAGACTTTGGCATCAAAGAAATCTTAAAAGATGCTAGCTTTAGCCTCGATGCCACCGATAAAGTTGGCTTAATTGGTACTAACGGTTCTGGTAAATCAACTCTCTTAAAAATGATAGCTGGTCTAGAATCAATTGATAGCGGTCAAATTTTAGTTAACTCTGGTTCTAAAATTATCTACCTACCCCAGCTGCCAGATTTAGATGAAAATCACACAGTTTTAGAGCAAGTTTTTGCCGACAGTGGCGAACACATGTCTTTGGTGCGTGAGTATGAAGAACTTTCAGATAAATTAGCTCACTATCCAGATGATAGCCAACTGATGTCTCGCCTTTCTGTTGTGATGCAACGGATGGATACCAGTGGTGCTTGGGAACTAGAAACTAACGCCAAAATCATCCTCACAAAATTAGGAATTTTTGACTTTGAGGCCAAAATAAGCACTTTATCTGGAGGCTATCGCAAGCGTATTGCCCTAGCATCAGCGTTGCTAGCCGAACCCGATGTTTTGCTCATGGATGAGCCGACAAACCATCTCGATGCTCTTTCTGTAGAATGGTTACAAAGTTATTTAAATCGTTATCGCGGTGCACTTTTTCTCATTACCCACGATCGCTACTTTTTAGATAAAGTTACTAATAGAATCATTGAAATAGACCGAGGCGACATTTACACTTATACAGGTAACTATTCATATTACCTCGAAAAGAAAGCCTTAGCTGAAGAATCTGCCGTAAGCAGTCAACGTAAACATCAAGGCTTGTTGCGGCGCGAGTTGGAATGGCTCAAAAAAGGGCCGAAAGCCAGAAGTACTAAGCAAAAAGCTAGAATTGACCGCGCTCATGCTCTCCGGGATACTGAATTTAAACAAGTTCAGGGTAAAGTTGATATCTCTACAGTTGGTCGTCGCATTGGCAAAAAAGTTATTGAATTAAATCAAGTTTCTAAAGCATACAACGGACGTACCCTAATTAATAATTTTACCTACGAATTTAGCCCAGAAGACCGTATCGGCATCATTGGCGCTAATGGTGCTGGTAAATCCACTTTAATGGATATGATTATTGGGCGGGTTAAGCCAGATTCCGGCATTGCAGAAATTGGTACTACAGTTCACATCGGTTATTTTGACCAACATTCTGAAGAATTGCTCACAGCCTTAAACGAAAATCAGCGCGTGATTGACTACATCAAAGAAGAAGGAGAATTTATCAAAATCACCGATGGGACTCAAATTACTGCTTCCCAAATGTTGGAGCGGTTTCTGTTTCCTGGTAATCAGCAGTACGCCCCAATTAATAAACTTTCAGGTGGAGAAAAGCGCCGATTATTTCTGTTGCGAGTTTTGATGAGTGCGCCCAATGTCTTGATATTAGATGAACCGACAAACGATTTAGATGTACAGACATTAGCAGTATTAGAGGATTATTTAGAAGATTTTGCCGGATGTGTAATTGTAGTTTCTCACGATCGCTACTTTCTTGATCGTACCATCGACACAGTATTTTCCTTTGAGGAAGGCGGTAATCTCCGGCAATATCCAGGTAATTACTCAATTTATCTGGACTATAAAAAAGCTGAAGAAGCAGCACTGCAACAAGCTGCTAATACTAAAGATAAGCCCAAAAATGTCGAAGTCCAAAATGTTGCGGCTTCGCCCAAAGGTGGAGAAAATCAAAAGCAGCGGAGATTATCTAATTGGGAAAAGCGAGAATTTGAACAGTTGGAAGGTAAAATTGCCCAGTTAGAAGCTGAGAAGGTAGAAGTTGAGAAAACACTAGCGAATGTTTCGGCGGGGAATTATAGCCAAGTACAAAAACTCTACGACCAGGTGGAAAAGCTCAAGAAAGCCATTGATGTGGCAACTGAACGCTGGTTAGAATTGGCTGAGATGGAGTCTTAATTAGTAGTGGCCTGTCTTGGCTAAAATGTTGCAAAAAAAATTGTAGGTTGGGTGGAGGCTTTGCGTAACCCAACATCCTGATATGTGTTGGGTTGCGCTCCGCTCCACCCAACCTACATCTAACGTACTATTTTAGAGGTTATAGAACTTTCAGGGTTTGAATCTGTTACTGAATTTTAGAGAGTTGGTTTTATAACGAATAACTTTTGTGTTCTAATTGCTCAGTATGCCAACTAAAATGTGAGTTAATTCAGTTAATTCTTCAGGTACCCGATATAATTTGAAGTCTTCGATTATCTGTTTTTCCTGACGGTTATATATTGCAAATCGCCAATCTTCACCAGTCGTTACAGATCCATAAAGAACTGGCAATTCTGAATCTATCCATTGATCAAGTGCAATCAACTCAACTGCTAATTGGGTAAAGCCTCTACTTAAATCTGCTTGTTTCGCTTCAATTACTAACAATCTCTTTCCTTTATTAATGTAGTAATCCAAGCTGCCTTTTAGTTGGTCACTAACACTAATGGGATACTCAATATTCAATTGAGTTTCGGCAATTTCGCAAACTTCTAGTAATATCGGTGCAATAATTGCTTGCTTGCGTGCATCCTCACTAAGTAGCTTTACACGTCGGAGGTTACGGTCAATGACTCGGTGTAATTCTGCAATTATCTCAGGAAGAAATTCTGTTTTTGGTAATTGCAACCGTTCACGTTTGTAGGAACAGCCAAGTTCAGCAAGAATATCTTCTGGAGAAAACGGAAGTTCAAAATATTTGCTGAATGTATAGCTTTGACCAGGTTGAATGATTCGAGGACGACTCATACAGCAGTTTTCGTGTGGATGGCATACACTACTCTACGATTATTTTTACTTGGTTTTGAGAATGACATCTCACTTAATGCACACTTACCTTACCTTGTCAATTGATCACATAAGTTATTTTGGCGCAAGTTTTAAGCATACAACTAAACCGAATACCTAATCAGCCTTTCAACATAGATAGGCGATCGCTACAAACACCCTTGCGCTAGAGATGATTAACCGAGTGTTTCCCTAAGATGAAATAGCATTCTTAGGAGATAAATACTATAACCCAGGCTTAAACCAAGTAAATCCACAGATGCCGCAGTTTATTCCAACTTGCCCAGATTGTCATAGCACCTGTTTGAACGAGATAATCTGCACCGCTTCAAAATGCTGATGGAAACGGGCGAGATTGCGACAACAGATCACGAATAACTTAACTTTAGGAGACTCAAGCAATGAAAGCAGTTTGTTGGCAAGGTACGAACAAGGTAGAGGTTGAAACCGTACCCGATCCCAAAATCATTAATCCGCGTGATGCGATCGTGAAAATCACCTCAACGGCGATCTGCGGCTCTGATTTGCATCTGTATAACGGCTTCAACCCCACAATGAAACCTGGCGACATCTTGGGACATGAATTCATGGGAGAGATCGTTGAATTAGGTAGTGCCGTTAAAAATAAAAAAGTTGGCGATCGCGTCGTTGTCCCCTTTACGATTTCTTGCGGCTCGTGTTTCTTCTGCAATCGGGATTTATGGTCGTTGTGCGATAACTCCAACCCTAATGCTTGGATGGCGGAAAAAATGATGGGTCATTCTCCATCGGGTCTTTTTGGCTACTCCGCTTTGACGGGAGGCTACGCAGGAGGTCAAGCGGAATATGCCCGCGTTCCCTTTGCCGATGTCGGGTTATTCAAAATCCCCGATGGACTAGCAGATGAACAAGTCCTGTTTTTCACTGATATTTTTCCCACTGGTTATATGGCAGCAGAAAATTGTGACATCCAACCAGGAGATACGGTTGCAATTTGGGGTTGCGGGCCAGTTGGGCAGTTTGCCATTAGAAGTGCCTTTATGTTGGGTGCTGGGCGCGTCATTGCAATTGATCGCGTTCCCGAACGGCTCCAGATGGCAAAAGATGGCGGAGCAGAAGTTTTGAACTTTGAAGAAATCGAGGTGGGTGAAGCCCTTAAAGAAATGACTGGGGGGCTTGGGCCCGATTCGGTGATGGATGCGGTGGGAATGGAAGCTCACGGCATGGGTTTAGAAGGCTTCTATGATAAGGCGATGCAGACGGTGCGACTGGAAACAGATCGCCCCAATGTATTGCGTCAAGCGATCGTTGCCTGTCGTAAAGGCGGCACCGTATCGGTTCCCGGTGTTTACACGGGCTTTGTAGACAAGATACCAATGGGTGCTTTTATGAACAAAGGCTTAACCATGAAAACAGGACAAACGCACGTACATCGGTATTTGCAGACACTACTTGATCGCGTTCAGAACGGCGATATTGACCCTTCGTTTGTAATTACTCACAGTCTGCCGCTAGAGCAAGCCCCGCACGGCTACGAAATCTTTAAGCACAAGAAAGACAATTGTATCAAGATTGTGCTTAAGCCAGGTCAGGCTGCTTAAAATCCACGCTCTACAAACACATGATCAACGGTAGTCCTTATTTGCCGTTGATCTGATACCAATTTGAAAAAAGAAGTTATGCGCGAGAAAAATTAGGACAGGCTGGGGGTTACATAACAGATATTTCTCGTGCTTGGGAACTAGCAGAGGCGAATTGGACTGAATCAACTTTGCCCCAAGTTGTAGGTTTGCAGTGTCGCTATGCTTTGATTACTACATCCCTGAATAGTTTGGCAGGTAATTTACCTGTAGAACTGCTAGTTGCATTAGTTAAAAACAATGTGTGGACTGCTGAACAAGGACTACCTTATGCTTTACAAAACCCATATTGGAAAGTCAACTAGCTGACAGAACTAGCCAACTATTTGCCACCAAATCTTAAAGAACTAGCACTGCAAAAAGCCCTTGCTGCTGCCAGAGAAATTCAAAATGAGAGCGATCGCAATTAGTCATAAAATCATCGGAGAAATCGTCTAAACTGTCGATGAAACATTGCCAGGGGTTATCTTTGGGAATGAGAACAATAGCGTTACCGGGCTATTAGAAATGAAATTAGATCCGAATCAGACGTACACCTTTAGTAAATACTTTGAAAGCGGATATTACTCTGAAGATTTAGCCCAAGCTTTAGGTTATTCACTAGAATACAAAGTATTTCAATTGCCGCAATACTCAAGCAAATTGGATAGGTTGATTGAATTGAGGGAAAGGATAGAAGAAGCTCTCCCTTATGTAGAGTTGACTACCGAGTTAGCCAGAAGAGAAGTAATTATTTCTAGAATAGTACTAGAGTTGATTCATTACACGAAGGCGAAGCTAAGAATAGAATTTAGCCTGAGAGTCAATAATCAACTTCAAGGTACATTAGACTATTTAATTAGAACTGCCCAACCAAGTCAACTATTAGTCATAGAAGCAAAACAAGCCGATTTAAGTAGAGGCTTTACTCAATTAGTAGCTGAAATGGTTGCACTGGATTTATGGGAGGATTCCCCAACTGTTGTAGAACAACCAATATTAACAGGTTGTGTTACTACAGGGAAGTTGTGGCAGTTTGCTTGTCTTGATAGAGTAAATAAACATTTTGAGTTAGGCATAAATAGCTATAGAGTAGTCGAAGATATTGAACAATTAATGAGAATCTTAGTAAGGTTATTGAAGGAGGAAATCGCATGATAGAACATTTGTCATCACGCTTATGGGGTGCGATCGCAGCAATTGGATTCGCCTAACCTGCGATGGCGCGGTATCTCTCGTGATGAGAGCGGTATTTCTCGTGCCGGGAGTGGTCTACCTCGTAACGGGAGCGGTATTTTTCGTGCCGAGAGTGGTCTACCTCGTGATGGGAGCGGTATCTCTCGTGACGGGAGCGGTATCTCTCGTGACGGGAGCGGTATCTCTCGTGACGGGAGCGGTATCTCTCGTGACGGGAGCGGTATCTCTCGTGACGGGAGCGGTATCTCTCGTGACGGGAGCGGTCTGCCTTAAAACTTTTATGAAACTTAGGCAATTATTTCTACAAAAGTCAACACCTAGTGTTTAAATACCGAGAAATTACTAGTATCACATGAAAAGTTTATTAGAAAAACTGTGAGTTATGCTGAACCGGAATGTGGTTTAACTGAGGCAAGCTAGTAATAGAAACATCTTAAAAGAATAAATTTATGTCTCGTCAAAAACGTACATCTCGCGTTTTAGAAAAAGCTCAGTTAAGATCCGCCGGACTTAAATCGATTGTTCCAAACATCAAATATGATGAAGATTATAGCCTGGAAAAACTCATTGAGTCAACTGATCAGTTACGCAACAAACTTGATGTTTACAATACCGCTTTGTCTCTGGTTGACTCTTCTAAAACTGAAATTGAAGAGATGGAAAAAAATTTGAGTCAGCTTTCTGAGAAGATGCTGATGGTGGTTGCTATCAAGTACGGCAAAGACAGCCGTGAATATGAAATGGCGGGTGGTGTTCGCAATAGCGATCGCGCCCGCAAAATCAGATCGAGCCGCTTGAGAAATGTTACAGAGCAAGCATTAGATGAGAATGCTAAAACTGCATAATACAAGATGACTCCTGTACAGACGCGATTGTTCGCGTCTCTCCTAACTCTTTACTTAGCAAGTTCAATATTTAACTCTAAGTGAGTAGGCAATCTGTTCAGTCATGGAATCAAATTAACTTCACAAAGAAGCAAAATAGTGTTTATGAATGCTTTTAATTCAGGACACTGACTAACTGAAATCATCAAATCTTGGTTTTTTAAAATTTTGGCTGCATCGCGTGTTTTACTATAACTGCGTTTTTTACCTAACTCAAATATTTCTTTAATATGATATGACGGAGATTTATTGTGATTTACCTGCTCAGGTAAGTCCCCTGGTGCTGACTTATTATGTCCAGCCAATCTTTGAATAGTTGGCCAGTATGGTAATAGCCAAGCTTCAAAATCATACTGCGCTGCATGGGGATAAAAATTAGAGTTATTCGCCACCCACATTTTCATTTTATCTTTAGCATCTGCTGCATCTTTAAAATCATCGGTTCCTGTATAAACATCTGTTAATGCAATTACAGCATCGAAAGCATCTCTCCCCGTCAATAAATTCTCAACCTTGCGCCTGAGTCTTTCTTCTTTGGGAATCCGACCATCATCTGGTATAAACTGAAGTCTGGGCATTTGTTGTTGCAAGCGCAACTTGAGAAAATCTAATAAAATCTGCTTAAATGCCGTTTCTGTTGCACCCTCAACTAAAATCGCTATTTTCATGGACGACCACCTATTAAGTTCATTGCCCAAATTTGATCTAAACTATAATCTACTAGCCATTTTTCTAAATCAAAAGAATCACCCCAATTCATGGTAGTTAGTCCATCTTCAACGTCACAAACTAACACTTCTTTTGGTTTTAAAAATCGGATTAATCTATCTGAATGGGTGGACACAATTAGCTGAGTTCGTTGGCTAGCTTCTCGCATTAAATCAGCTAGTAATTGCAATAATTCTGGATGCAAACTAACTTCTGGTTCATCTATGAGAGTTACAGCAGTTAAATCTGGACTTTGGAGCAGTGTGACTAACCAGAGAAACCGCAAAGTCCCCTCTGATAGTTCGTGCGTATAAAGGGGCTTAGAAAAATTTTTATCTTTCCATGTCATTGCTAAAGTTCCTGCTGCTACTGGCGGAAACGATAAACGCTCAAAATCTGGAAATGCAGCAGTAAGGGTATCTTCGATAATTTCAAATCGCTCTGAGCCAGTTTCACGCAAATAATAAAGGCAGGAAACTAAATCTTCTCCATTAGAACCTGGTAAGGTAACTGGACGCATTGATTGTGGTAAACGAACTGGACTTTTAGAAGCAACATTTAATGCTCCATAAAAGGTGCAGGAAGCTAATCTTTTTCGCAAAGTCTCTGGCTCTTGGTACATTTTTGGAACTTGAGCAAGAGAAGTTTCTAAGGGATTATGATCCCAATTTGGACGCAATAACTTTTGCTCCTCTGAACTGAAATACTTAACATCCAAACCACGAGAGTCAATGTGCTTGAAGGCTGACGTGGCATTAGGATTATTCTGTTGAGTCAGTGTCTCTAAAGCAATTTCATATGACAAACCTGACAAACCTTTAGTAGCAACTTTGAGATAGTAGTCGAGTGGTGCATGGTCTGCAACATTCATTGACAAGGAAATCGCTAAACTATTAGCCAGATCACGAGTCATAATCTCATTCAGACCACTTAAATCTGAAATTTTTGGCTCTAACTGACCTTTTGCGGATGCTGCTAAGAGTAAAAAAATCTCCAAAAGGGAAGTTTTACCTACACCGTTAGCACCAATCATCACAGTCAGAGGTCGCATATTGATTTGTACATCATACAGGCGACGATATCCTTCAATTTTTATACTTTCAAACGAGTTCATAATATAGTTATTGCCAACTGTTAGACCTATTGCTTTTTACTTTCCGCACTTTCTGATCTTCCCCTAGTGTAAAGCCTTAAGACAATTCTTAGCAGTGTCTACAAAATCTGAATAGAGCAAAGCAAGGGTTAGCATAATAGCAAAATCAGCAGATAATACATATAGCCAGTAATTAGCTAGCGTCCATCAAAAGCCACTCATGCCGCAAAATAACCAAACCGCCGTCGAATTCCGCGATGTCACCTTTAGCCGCAATCATCGCCCATTGGTATCAAATCTCAATTTCACCATCCAGCAGGGAGAAGCGCTAGTATTACTTGGACGCAGTGGAAGCGGCAAAACTACAACAATGAAGTTAATTAATCGCCTATTCACACCCACACAAGGCGAAGTTTTATTTAATGGCATTCCTACAACTCAATGGGATGAAATTAAACTGCGGCGAAAAATTGGTTACGTAATTCAAGAAATTGGTTTATTTCCTCATTTCACTGTAGAACGCAATGTGGGTTTAGTTCCTGCCTTAGAAGGTTGGCAACCCAAACAAATTAAAACGCGGGTTTATGAATTGTTGCAATTGGTAGGCTTAGAACCAGCACAATTCGCCGGGCGTTACCCGCATGAACTTTCAGGAGGACAAAGGCAAAGAGTCGGTGTAGCCAGGGCTTTAGCGGCAGATCCGCCAGTATTGTTGATGGATGAACCCTTTGGTGCACTCGATCCGATTACGCGTCTAGAACTTCAACAAGAGTTTCGGCATTTGCAACAAGAATTAGGTAAGACAGTAGTTTTCGTCACCCACGATATTCAAGAAGCCTTTGTGTTGGCATCAAGAATTGGTTTAATGTCTGGCGGAGAATTGGTAGTATTGGGGACAACAGATGAATTTATGCGATCGCAACATCCAGAAAGCCTAGCCTTTCTCCAATGTCTGCGTTCCCCCAAAAACACTTTATGAAAGATTTCTTCCTCGTTAAGTATGCTCCAGAAATCCTTCAGCATACTCTAGAACATTTATTTTTGGTGAGTATTGCTATCAGTATTGCCATATTTGTAGGCATTCCACTAGGTATTTTGATTACACGCAAAACCTACCTTCGCCAACCAATTCTTGGTATAGCAAATATTTTGCAAACTATACCTAGTTTGGCACTGTTTGGCTTACTCATCCCCATTGCCGGCATAGGTGTATTACCAGCAATTATTGCCTTGACTTTATATTCTTTTTTACCAATAATTCGCAACACCTACACAGGGATCACTAGTGTAGATCCAGCGATTCGAGAAGCAGGGAAAGGAATGGGGATGACAGATACACAATTACTGCTACAAGTTGAGATGCCCTTGGCAATGGGAGTGATTTTAGCAGGAGTACGAGTAGCAACTGTAATTGCCATTGGCATTGCAACGATCGCAGCTGCAATTGGTGCTGGTGGTTTGGGAGTGTTTATTTTTCGCGGCATATCAGTAGTGAATGATCAGTTAATTTTAGCCGGGGCGTTTCCGGCGGCAGTAATTGCATTACTAGCTGACTTAATAATTGGCTGGATAGAGAATAAACTAAAAGTTAAAAATTAAGCAAGTCATGAAAAGATTTTTGGCATTTTGCTTTTTAAGTTTTGCTTTGTTACTGATAATCACTGGCTGCACATCAAATGTAAGTAGTAGCAGTGGTGGTAATATTATTGTTGCTTCCAAAGATTTTACTGAACAAGATATTTTAGGAGAACTTTTAGCACAGCAAATCGAGGCGACAACTAATTTAAAAGTAGATCGTCGTCCTCGTTTGGGTGGTTCTTTTATTTGTCATAGTGCTATTACTTCCGGTAAAATTGATGCCTATATTGAATATACAGGGACAGCTTTTACTGGAATTTTAAAACAAAAAGCAGTAAGCGATCCTAAAGAAGTTTACGAGAAGCTAAAACAAATATATGCTCAGGAATTCAATTTGGAAGTAATGCCATCTTTGGGTTTTGAAAACACTTTTGCAATGATTATTCGCGGTGAAGACGCTAAACGCTACAACATTCAAACTCTCTCCCAAGTTAGTCAATATACACCACAGTGGCGCGGCGGTTTTGGCTATGAATTTTTGGAGCGTGAAGATGGTTTTCCGGGATTAGCTAAAACTTATAACTTACGCTTTACCAAACCCCCTCAAATTATGGACTTGGGTTTAGTATATCGGGCGCTGATTCAAAAACAGGTGGATATGGTGGCGGGTAGTTCTACAGATGGTCAGATTTCTCGCTTGGGTGTAATGGTGTTAAAAGATGATAAACAGTATTTTCCTCCTTATGAAGCAGCACCGATTTTTCGTCAAGAAATTTTAGAGAAATATCCAGAATTAAGAAAAGCGATCGCACAACTTGCTGGAAAGATTTCGGCAGATGAAATGCGACAGTTAAACTATTTAGTTGAAGGGGAATTACGTAATATAAAAGATGTTGTTCAGGAGTTTCGGAAATCGAAGGGATTGTAAAACAATAGTCTGGTTCAATACCCCTAAACTCTGGCAGAGAGCATCCCACCTTTGCAAATATACCTAGCGATTTGATCCCCCCTAACCCCCAGGGCTGTTTCGTTCCACAAGAGCAAGAAGTTTGTCAATATCATTAGAGAGAAATCTTTGAGCAATTGTGATAGAAAGATGACCATTTCGACGGAGTATATTAATGGCAGCAATGATACAGAGGTGCAAGCGCTAGCTGAGGAAATCGATCTGGAGTTTCTGATGGAGGATTTACAGAAGATGCTAGCTTCTATAAAAATGGGGACTGACCGGATTCGGAACATTGTGCTATCACTGCGGAACTTTTCTCGTATAGATGAAGCAGAATTCAAAGCAGTTGACCTTCATGATGGAATTAAAAGTACACTGTTGATTTTGCAGCACCGTCTGAAAGAAAAACCAGAACGTCCAGCGATTGTAGTGATTCGGGATTATGGTAACTTGCCCCAAGTAGAATGCTATCCTGGACAACTCAATCAAGTCTTGATGAATATTCTGGTGAATGCGATCGATGCCTTAGAGGAAGCAAACGCCAATCGCACCGATCAGGAAATAGAGGCAAATCCCAGTCAGATTAGTATCCACACCTCAATGAGCAATTCGCAGTCGGTGGAAATTGCGTAGGTGTAGCCCGTCGTAGACATCGCTGATAATGCAGGAGGAATGCCAGAACAGATTAAAAATCGGATCTTCAATCCTTTCTTCACTACCAAACCT
Source organism: Nostoc sp. WHI (assembly GCF_015714725.1). Lineage (GTDB taxonomy): Bacteria > Cyanobacteriota > Cyanobacteriia > Cyanobacteriales > Nostocaceae > Nostoc. Next base: position 7,216 of record NZ_WBKM01000236.1, on the reverse strand, counting down.
GTAGGCAAAGGAACAGGCATGGGTATGGCAATCAGCTATCAAATTATCACCGAAAAACATGATGGCAAATTGGAATGTTTTTCTACTCTTGGTAAAGGAAGTCAGATTGTAATTCAATTGCCTATAGGACAGCAGGCAGATGGAAAGGTTCGTTGAATTCACGTTAAAGTATTATCTCCTCCACTTCTTTTCAACTATCTTTGTATAGAAAAAGCATTTTGTTTGTTAACATTTTTTTATCATGGGAAAAAAGCTTGTAAATTAATTGAATCGATGCTTACCCGTATTAAAGACTTAGCAGCAAATCTAGCGCCCCGCTTAATTGATATTCGCCGCCACATCCATTCTCACCCAGAACTCAGTGGTCAGGAGTACCAAACAGCAGCCTTCGTAGCAGGTGTTTTATCTTCCAGTGGTCTGCATGTGCGAGAAGGAGTTGGCAAAACAGGTGTAATTGGAGAACTGCAAAGCACTAGCCAAAATGACCGTTTATTGGCAATTCGCACCGATATGGATGCCTTGCCAATTCAAGAACGTACCGATTTGGAATACGCTTCTCGCGCAGATGGTGTTATGCACGCTTGTGGTCACGATGTCCACGCCACAGTGGGGTTAGGAACAGCGATGATACTGTCCCAAGTGGCAGAAGAGTTGGGTGGTAAAGTGCGGTTTTTATTTCAGCCAGCCGAGGAAATTGCCCAAGGGGCAAGCTGGATGGTGAAAGATGGGGCGATGGAAAACGTCTCGGCTTTATTAGGGGTTCATGTTTTTCCTTCTATACCCGCAGGTTCGATTGGTGTGCGTTATGGGGCATTGACAGCCGCCGCTGATGATTTAGAGATTCTGATTATGGGAGAATCTGGACATGGGGCGCGTCCCCATGAGGCGATTGATGCGATTTGGATTGCTTCCCAAGTGATTACGGGACTGCAACAAGCCATCAGCCGGACGCAGAATCCCTTGCGTCCTGTAGTCTTGAGCATAGGGAAAATTAATGGTGGCAGAGCGGCGAATATAATAGCTGATAAAGTGCAGTTATTGGGAACCGTGCGATCGCTCCATCCTGAAACCCGTAACCAACTGCCGAACTGGATTGAAAATATTGTAGCTAATGTTTGCCGTGCTTACGGGGCAAGCTATCAAGTCAATTATCGCCCAGGAGTACCCAGTGTCCAAAATGATTATGCTCTGACACAATTATTGCAATCAGCCGCAGAAGAAGCTTGGACTAGCGATCGCGTTCAAGTTTTACCCGAACCCTCCCTTGGTGCTGAAGATTTTTCTATCTATTTGGAACACGCCCCCGGTTCCATGTTTCGCTTAGGTGTAGGCTACAAAGAAAGACTTATTAACCACCCATTACACCATCCCCAATTTGAAGTTGATGAATCTGCTATTATCACCGGGGTTGTGACTATGGCTTATGCCGCTTATAAATATTGCCAATCACCCCAAAGCTAATAACAATTTTAAATTAAAAAGAGTTTCAGATGGTGATTTAAACTTCATAAGTCTAAATTAAAAACTCCATCGGTACATTTTGCTGGGTATGATATTTTATCTGCAAGCATTTACCCAGTAAAACTAGCTATGACCCAAAACTACCGCATTACTCTACTCCCCGGCGATGGCATTGGCCCTGAAATTATGGCAGTGGCGGTAGATGTGCTGAAAGTCGTAGGGAAGCAATTTGATCTGAAGTTTGAATTCCAAGAAGCCCTCATCGGTGGTGCAGCAATTGACGCGACAGGGGAACCCCTACCATCTGCCATATCTACTTTTTAATTAGTATTTTGCTATTTAGAAAATATTTGCAAATGAAACCTTGCTTTAGTGTCAAGTTATTTCCGAGCCTCTCTAGGACAAATGCGACTTCCTTGGGATGAGTGGGAAGCCAATAATGGAGAAATAGAAAAAGTAGCGGAAAAATTTATTTTTGCTAACTGTTATAACCCGCAGTTTGTCGGTAGCGTACTACAAAAGTAAGGGGAGGATGAGGAGGAAGCGCAGTGCCAAGTATCGGAAATCCAGAACCCGCAAGGCTTAGTAGAAAGGGAGGTGTTAACAAATCTTTTGAAAAATCTGTAAGCCTTATATGTTACATTCTACAAGTCTTGACGCGAGAAGAACAGATAGTATCTTTTATCGGATCTTTCAAAGTATCCCCAGCACTTTCTTTGAACTGATTAACCAACCGCCGCAACTAGAGTAAGCTCATCTCAAATGCTATTCACAAGCGGGTTTAGAGACATCATCATGTTGGAAAAAGTAAGCAGCAAGAATCGGCTTGTGATTAATAGTTAACCTAACCTTTTTCTACAGCTTTTGTCAGGCTGGTTTCAGAAATTGAAACTGGCTTTATGTAAAGTCGTTTTGTGTAATGGGAATTATTTACACTACATTTACACAATTTTATCAAAGCTTTAAATGATACTAATATTTAACTTTTGCTACGGGGAATACTAAAGCTAGAAATCTCTAGGTCTTTTTAGTTAATCAGGTAAAAATTGTATGGATTTTGAATCGTTTATGAATATGCCTGCTATCGGGCAAGCTATTGCTTATGCTATTGAAGATGGTAGGCAATGGGGACTATGTTTTGCCAACAATTTTTATTGGGTAGGTAATAGAGATAATATTGCAAACCTGATGATATTAGAGTCAACCGTTTGGTCGGTAGGCAACGGTATTTTCAGTGGATTCATCGGACTAGCAGGAATACCCACTGATATTACGATTACTTTATATTCCAATGTGAAACTAGCATCAGCTCTTTTTGCCCTTTATGGGATTGATACAAGAAGCGAATCTGCACGAGTAATAGTTTTAGCAGCTGCGGCTGGCGTCAGTTTAGCTGAACTAGGTAATCAATTAGGAACTCAAGTAGGATCACAAGCTATTCAAAAAACTTTGATGTCTATTCCTGGTAAAACTTTTGCTGAGATAAACAAAGCTTTGGGAATTAAGTTAATTTCCAAAGCAGGCGAGAAAACTTTAGTCAACGTAGCAACAATGATGCCTTTTATAGGGTCTGCGGTTGGTGGTACGGTAAATGGGGTAATGATGAATGCTTGTGGACATTCGGTGATTGCCTTCATCAAGGTTTGGAAAAGATCATAAAGCAAGGCGGCATTTGTAGCGATTATCTGATTTGTTTAGTCTAAGCGATCGCTACCACATAAAACTTTTCTACTTTTCGCCCTTCTCCTGCTGTTCTTGCCGCATTTCCTTAATTTCAGCAACGATTTCTTCAATAGTAGGATTTCCCAAAATTTTATCCCTATCTCGCGTATAATCTCCACTACCCATCTCAAATTGCTGCATAAATCGCGCCATTCCAGCAGGTCTAAGAGCCTTGGTCAGAGCTTCTATTCCCAGTCGCCTAATCTCAGCTTGAGTAAGTTTAGTTACATCTAGCATTTTCATATTTGTAACTTTGGGCAGAACATCTGAACTTTCAACCTGCGAGATCCGCCTTTCTTGGATTCGGGCAAATATTTCCTCAATAGTAGGATTTCCCAATATTTCATCCCTATCTCGCGTGTAATCACCACTGCCCATATCAAATTGATGCATAAATAGCCCCATTCCTGCTGGGCCAAGAGCTAAACTCAGCGTATCTATTCCTAATTGCTGAATTTGAGTTTGAGTCAACTTACTAACATCTATCATTTGCAACCTCTCTGAGCCACTGAAGCGGGTTTTCTACTCTCACTTGTAGCAAGTCTTTGTGCCTTGCAGCCAAACGTAACATTCTGTCATCAGTTGTGAGCAAAACATCGACATTGCTAACTTCTGCACAGGCAATATGCAACGCATCGTAGTCTTTAAAGCCCATTTGGGTAAGTTCCGCACCACGAAACGCGATTTGTTGAGTTATATTCACTTTACTAATTGCTAAAGCAGCCCAAATCTGCATCTGCCGTTTTCTTGCTCCTTCAGGAGTGTTCCGAAGCTCATCATCAAAGGTTTCGCTTCCTTGCAACCGCCAATCACCCATTTGAACAATAGCCAAAATACGAAGCACCGCCTCAGCTTCTAAAAAAATCCGTTCTTGTGTCTGGTCATCAAAAGGGCGATTCAGACAACATACATCTAAATAAATTAAAAACTCCATCGGTACATTTTGCTGGGTATGATATTTAATCTGCAAGCATTTACCCAGTAAAACCAGCTATGACCCAGAACTACCGCATTACTCTACTCCCCGGCGATGGCATTGGCCCTGAAATTATGGCAGTGGCGGTAGATGTGCTGAAAGTCGTAGGAAAGCAATTTGATCTGAAGTTTGAATTCCAAGAAGCCTTAATCGGTGGTGCAGCAATTGACGCCACAGGGGAACCTCTACCATCTGCCACTCTAGAAACCTGCCGTAACAGTGATGCTGTGTTACTCGCTGCTATTGGTGGTTATAAGTGGGATTCCTTGCCATCCAATTTACGCCCAGAAGCAGGTTTGTTGGGGCTACGTGCAGGTTTGGGATTATTTGCTAATTTGCGCCCAGCGAAAATCTTACCGCAGCTAATTGATGCCTCGACTTTAAAACGTGAAGTTGTGGAAGGCGTGGATATTATGGTGGTGCGTGAACTTACTGGCGGGATTTACTTCGGTAAACCTAAAGGGATTTTTGCCACGGAAACTGCTGAAAAACGCGGTGTAAATACAATGGTTTACACAGAGTCAGAAATTGAACGCATTGGGCGGGTGGCTTTTGAGGCGGCTAGAAAACGCGGCAAAAAACTCTGTTCGGTAGATAAGGCGAATGTATTAGAAGTATCTCAGTTGTGGCGCGATCGCATCATCCAACTTTCTGAAGAATATCCAGATATCGAACTCTCTCATCTATATATAGATAATGCTGCTATGCAACTGGTACGCTCTCCCAAGCAGTTCGACACCATAGTTACAGGCAATTTGTTTGGTGATATTCTCTCTGATGCTGCTGCCATGCTCACGGGTAGTATTGGAATGTTACCCTCAGCTAGTTTAGGTGCTTCTGGGCCTGGTGTGTTTGAACCCGTTCATGGTTCCGCCCCAGATATCGCCGGGCTTGATAAAGCTAATCCTCTAGCACAGGTTTTGAGTGCCGCGATGATGTTACATTACGGTTTAAATCAGCCAAAAGTGGCAGCCCATATTGAACAAGCCGTATTACAAGTTTTAGAACAAGGCGATCGCACAGGGGATATAATTTCTCCAGGAAAAAATCTTTTAGGTTGCCGCGCTATGGGCAATGCACTGATTAGAGCGATTGAAGCACAATAATTTAATAGTGCAACCTGGGCAATTTGGCAACCTTTGTTATAAGTTTCGAGTAGACTATAGAGAAATCTAGCAATCAAATAACAGTCGATAGTGTACGCATTACGACAAGAACAAGCGAATTTTATCGCCCCAAAAAAACAACCGCCTTTGATTGATCCCGCCGTAATCAGAGCCGCTGGGCAGATTTACTATACTCACTGTGAAGTTCATCCCGAAATAGCTGGGCAACCTTCCGGTGTAGCAATTAATCGTGTGACTCATCGAGGTAAGGTTATTTTTACTAACCAACCAGTTCTCTTACCTCAAGAATGTTTTGTGCCGTTGAGTCAAATTGAATCGCACATGTATTAGTCATTCAATTTTAGATTTTAGATTTTAGATTTTAGATTTTAGACTTCGGCGTGGCACTTCGGCTTCCCTCAGTACGAAGACGTTACTTCGACCTTTCTCTGCGAGACGCGGCGCGTGGCTTGCTTCCCCGTAGGGGTACGGCAAGCTCAGGGCAGGCAAAGGCTCAGTACAAGTCAGTCGAACTATTTTTCTTTCAATCCAAAATCCTAAATTCAAAATCTAAAGTTGGCACAGTCACCAGTCAGGAGTCAATATTGATTAACTCTCGACAAAGGACAAATGGCTGTATGGACATTTTGTTCGCCGTTCCGGCGAGTATCATTGTCTTTGCTTTGGGTGCATCTATTGGCAGTTTTATCAATGTTGTTGTTTATCGGCTACCTGCTGGGTTGTCAATTCTTTGGCCGCCTTCTCGTTGTCCTAAATGCTTCAACCAGCTAAAAGCCTACGACAATGTACCAATATTCGGCTGGATTTCGCTAAAAGGGCGGTGTCGATATTGCAAAAGCAAAATTTCTGTCCGTTATCCTGTGGTAGAAGGGGTAACGGGCATAATTTTTTTACTGGTTTTTTTGGTATTTCAAGTTTCGATTTTAACAATAGGCTATTGGGCTTTTTGTAGTTGGTTATTGGCACTATCGCTCATCGACCTAGATACAATGACCTTACCCAATCCCCTTACTCAGTCTGGTTTGGTGGTGGGAATTTTATTTCAAATGGTGGTTGGTTTTTTACCAGAGGCTAGTTCTGTGGCGTTGGTAAATCACTTGATGATGGCGATAGTCAGTACAGTATTGGGCTTATGGCTGTTTGATGCGATCGCAATATTGGGTTCCATTGCCTTTGGGAAAGCTGCAATGGGTGCAGGTGACGCCAAGTTAGCAGCCATGATGGGAGCTTGGTTGGGATGGAAGTATTTGCTATTGGCTAGTTTTATTGCCTGTGCGCTGGGAGCGTTAGTAGGTAGCGGCGTTATTATACGTAGACGTAAAGCGGTGAGTCAACAGATAGCGCGACAAAGATTAGGACAAAAGATGCCTTTTGGCCCTTTTCTGGCTTTAGGATCTGTGATTACTCTGTTTAGCGGCGAAGCCATTTTGTCCAGCTACCTGCGGTTATTTTTTCCAGCATCTTGAAATAGGGAGTGGGGAGTAGGGGAGCAGGGGAGCAGGGAGCAGGGAGCAGGGGGAATGAACTAACGCCCAATGCCCAATGCCCTGATATAAGAAATTTTAATAATTCGTGACTGTAACCAGCATTACCTCATCTGCCCTTCATATTTTGATAATATTTAGCTTGTGACTTGTATTACCCTCTTAACGATGATTACCCGTTGGCAAGCACAACTAATGCAACAGATGCTGATTGCTTATGACCTAGCAACACGAATAATTGATTTGGGTAGGAGGGCGAGAGCATCTTATTTGGAGGTTGGTATTTTTATGGCTTTGTCAAAAACAAGGGTGTTGGGTGTAGGGGGTAGGGGGTAGGAAATAAATCAGGGTGTAGGGGGTAGGGTGTTGGGTGTGGGGTAGGAAATAAATCAGGGTGTACTTGGGTGTACATAAATAAGAGAGTTTTTTCTTTTGACCCTACACCC
>NZ_WBKM01000221.1 GCF_015714725.1 Nostoc sp. WHI | reverse complement strand
CCGCCTTTTATACTAACTTGAGGCAGAGCCTCTTATAAGTGTATTCCCTGGCAGAACCAGGGAACGAGAGGAACACCCTTAAACTCTCGTTCCTAGCCTCTGGCTAGGAATGCAGTCATAAGGCTCCGCCTTTTATACTAACTTGAGGCAGAGCCTCTTATAAGTGTATTCCCTGGCAGAACCAGGGAACGAGAGGAACACCCTTAAACTCTCGTTCCTAGCCTCTGGCTAGGAATGCAGTCATAAGGCTCCGCCTTTTATACTAACTTGAGGCAGAGCCTCTTATAAGTGTATTCCCTGGCAGAACCAGGGAACGAGAGGAACACCCTTAAACTCTCGTTCCTAGCCTCCGGCTAGGAATGCAGTCATAAGGCTCCGCCTTTTATACTAACTTGAGGCAGAGCCTCTTATAAGTGCATTCCCTGGCTCTTCCAGTGAACGAGAGGAACACCCTCAAACTCTCGTTCCTAGCCTCCGGCTAGGAATGCAGTCATAAGGCTCCGCCTTTTATAAGTGCATTCCCTGGCAGAGCCAGGGAACGAGAGGAACACCTTTGCGGAAAGTTAAAATCTTTCCACACCTTCAAATTGTTTGATAGCCGATGCATTTGCGGCTTCTCCACAAGTCCGTGGTGTGGGAAATATCTTTTCAGGATTTGCTAACCCTTTAGGATTAAAAACTTGCCGTACCCATTGCATAGTTTCTAAATCAACTTGGCTAAACATCTCTGGCATATAACACTTTTTCTCTGCACCAATACCATGTTCGCCAGAAATACTACCACCGACTTGCACACAAAGTCTGAGAATTTTTCCACCCATTTCTTCTACTTGTTCTAATGCTCCATGCACAGAATTATCATAAAGAATTAGCGGATGAAGATTGCCATCGCCAGCGTGAAACACATTAGCCACACGATAACCATATTGTTTACTTAATACCTCAATCTCATGCAGAACATAAGGCAACTGAGTCCGGGGAATTACACCATCTTGTACATAATAATCTGGGCTTAAATGTCCAGCAGCAGCAAAAGCTGCTTTGCGTCCTTTCCATAATTTCAATCGGGTTTCTGGATCAGTAGCAGAAGTGACATTTCGCGCACCATTCTTTTTACAAATTTCAGTAACTCGCTGCTTATTCCCCGCAACTTCCACATCTAAACCATCAATTTCTATTAGTAAAATAGCAGTAGCATCACGGGGATAACAATTAGTTGCTACAACATCCTCAACTGCATTAATGCTAAAGTTATCCATCATTTCCATACCACCAGGAATAATTCCGGCGCTGATGATATCAGAAACAGTTGCCCCCGCAGCTTCAATGCTGGTAAAATCTGCCAACAGCACACAAATTGATTCTGCACTTTTGAGAATTCGCAAAGTAATTTCTGTGGCGATTCCTAAGGTGCCTTCAGAACCAACAAACACACCTGTTAAATCATAACCAGGCATTTCTGGGATTTGTCCACCTAAATCGATAATTTCCCCTTCCGGCGTGACAATTTTTAATCCTAAAACGTGGTTAGTAGTGACGCCATACTTCAGACAATGTACGCCACCAGAGTTTTCGGCAATATTGCCCCCAATAGAGCAAATAATTTGGCTAGAGGGGTCAGGAGCATAGTAAAAACCAGCACCACTGACGGCTTGTGTTACCCAACTATTAATCACCCCTGGTTGAACAATTGTTCGTTGATTTTCCAAATCAATGCTGAGGATTTGCCGCATTAACGAGGTAACAATTAAAACAGAGTCTTCTACTGGCAAAGCGCCGCCAGATAGACCAGTGCCAGAGCCGCGTGCGATGAAGGGTATAGAGTATTGGTTGCATATCTTCACAACTTTTGCAACTTGTTCTGTAGTTCTGGGTAACACCACCACCGCCGGACGTTGGCGATAACCAGTTAAACCATCGCATTCATAAGTAATCAATTCCTCGCGGCGTTGCACCACGCCATTTTTGCCAAGGACAGCCTCGAATGCTTTGATAATGGGTTTCCAGTTGAGTTGTTTTTTATCTTGGGTAAGCATAGGTTCTTAAAATTCAGGGTAGTAATATCGTTTTTATATGAAGCTGCGTATCCCTACCTACGCAGGCTTTGTTTATGTAGTCTCAGGCTTCCAGCTTGAGGTCGTTAATGTATAGTCTCACATAGAATTGGTATTAGTGACTATACATCATTAAGGAGTTAAAAAATCTAAGTGTTCTCCAGATGTAGCTTGCATTTCCTCTAGAACACCTTGCATTTCTAACTTCCCTTTATCTAATAAGACAATAAAATCTGCACGTAGGATAACTCTGGGACGATGGCTAATTATAATTGTAGTTTTGCCTTGTCGATGATGTAAAAGCTTATCTAATACTTGGTTTTCTAATACTGGGTCTAATGCACTAGTAGATTCGTCTAAAATTAATACCGATGGCTCTGTAACTATTGCTCTAGCTAAAGCTAATCTCTGTTTTTGTCCACCGGAAATATTTACACCAAATTCACCTAATACAGTTTGGTAATTATCTGGTAATTCACAGATAAATTCGTCTGCACCCGCAATTTGACAAGCCCGAACAATTTGTTCAAATGTGGCATGAGGATAACTGAAGCGAAAATTGTCTAAAATTGAGCGACTCCAAAAGTGGGCTTCTTGGGGGACTAATACTACCTGCTGTCGTCTGCATTCCAAAGATAAATCTTTTTGGTTATAAATGCCAAAACGAATGTTACCTGATTGCAAAGGATATAAGCCAGCTATTAATTTAGCTAAAGTGCTTTTTCCACAGCCAGATTTACCAATCAGCGCTGTAACTTTGCTTCCGGGAATAGTTAGAGAAAAGTCTTGCAATAAGTCTGCTCTACCCGTATGGTGAAAACTGAGATTAGTGCAAACAATATCAGCATTACCAGGAATTACTGCCCAAGGCTTATCCTTTTCATTTTGGTCTTCAGGGGTAGTATCAATAACTTCTGTAATCCGTTGTGTTGCAGTCTGAACTCTGGCAAATTCATCTACAAAACCAATGATTGTACTAATCAATATATTAAAATTAGCATTCAGAGCGTTGAATGCTAGCAGTTGACCAATGCTTAATTCTTGGCTAATGACTAAACTGCTGCCAAACCAAAGTATAGCAAGATTACCAAAACCCGAAATTAATCCAGAAAATATATTATTAATAATCCCGATTTGAATAGTACTAAAAGTCAGATAAGCAAAGCTACCAAAACGGCTTTGAATTTCCTCCCAAGCTTGAGGAGCAGCATTAGCAGTTTTTAGGGTAAGTATGCCTTTAAAAATCTCTACCAGCATTCCTTGATTTTCAGCTTGGGTAACAATGACATCACGGATTTTTTGGCGTAAAGTAGGTAAAAATATTATTGTCGATAAGGACATGAGTAAGGCAACTACTACTGATAGACCCAGTAATTTAGGACTATAAAATACCATAAAAATCAGCGAAATTATTGCAATAAAAAGCTGACTGGGAAGGGCGATAACAACTTGAGAAACCATCTGATTAATTTCTTCAATATCTCGTAGACGGCTGACAATTTCACCACTGCGACGGGCTTCGTAGTAAGTAAGAGGAAGGCGCAAAATTTGTCTGCCAAATTCTAGAGTTAGTCCTAATTCTAGGCGTTGTGCAAAGTGGGCGATTAGGTTAGACTGTACCAGTCTTAAGGTGCTACTAAAGATATTTATCGCCACCACACCAATAGCAACTGTAGTCAAAAGTTGTGTATCTCCTCTAACTAATACGTCATCAGTGAGTATTTGAATTAGGAAAGGAGTCGCAAGAGAGAAGATTCCCATTGCTAGGTTAATCAAAATTGCTTCAATTAAAATATGGCGATAAGGTAAGACTCGTGCTAAAAAACGACCAAAACCCCCAATTTTATCTGATTTTTGCTGATAAAAGCGGATTTCGTCTGGAAATAGCAGTAACATGATGTAATTAGCCCAGCCTATAGTTAATTCTTCACGACTGAGATAGCGGATGCCACTACTAGGATCGGCAATTACATATTTTTTACCTATTCTTCCGTATAAAACTACCCAGTGGTATCCTTTCCAATGAATAATGGCAGGGAGAGGTGCTTCATGGAGTTTGTCAATTAGTTGCGGTGTAGCTCTGACTTGACGGGCGTTGAATCCGAGGCTTTCAGCACCGCGTTTCAAACCCATAAGAGTTGTACCTTGTGAACCTGTACCAACAGCTTCCCGAACACGAGCGATCGCAAAATTACGTTTATAATGTTTGGCAATAGTAGCAATGCACGCTGCACCACAATCTTCTTCACTGTGTTGCAGGACAATCTGATATTTCATTTTTTATTGATGACAAAATTAGCAGAAACAGCACGTTCAATCTATATTTTGCGATTTTGTGTACTGTTTTATTATTTACAATTCTTGCAAAAATAAGGAAAGATTCTTTCTTAGAGAAAGCAGTATTCAGCAGCAATTGTTAATTAACTGCTTAATAAAAATTATTATACTTTCAACAGTATACAAGTATTTTCACATAAAAGTAAATCTTTGGTTAAGGATAAATTAATACTTGTCGTAGCAAGTGCTATGTAATATCATCAAATACAGTATAAATTTAGATTCACTTTTCATAGGAGAAAGATTGTGTCTGAAAATAAACCAGAAAATTTGAATGCACAAACAGTACCATTCTTCGCCCGATTTCTAGAAGGGCAAAGCTTTGAAGACCTTTGTGATGAAGAATCAGAAGCAATTAGTGGTGGATGCCGTCATGTAACCAAAAAGAAGGATGATGAACTTGTCCAAACTTTGAAGTTCCCATCTGATCAAGAAGATGGCGGTATAGCAGCTTAGGAAGTACCCTTCTGAATAATGATGAACTAGCTTAGTAACTCGAAAGTAGGAAGTACCCTTCAGACGGCGATGACAGTTTTCCGACAGAATAGCTGCATACTTTTGAGTACATCAGAGATGCGGTTTTGAAACCTATTCTCAGAATAAAAATACTGTTTACTTTGCCAACTCCTTTTAGGGGTTGGCTTCCCATTAAAACTAAGTTCACTTTCTTAATAGTTGATAGTAGGGAAAATACGATAACCTAATGAAGATATTTTATGCACTTTGACCGTGATGTGGTTTTATTAATTACTCATAGCGGTGATTATTTCACAATAGATAAAGTTGCAGAAGCTGTATCAAGACGAGGTGCACAACCATTTCGCCTTGACACTGATAAGTTTCCGATCGCACTTCAACTTCAAGCTAATTTTAGTAACTCTGGTAGCAATCATACACTGGAATATGGCGAGCATTCCCTCAATACCCAACAGGTGCAAGCAGTATGGATGCGGCGTGTCTGGCAACCTGATTTAGGTAAAGAATTGGCTCCCCAATTTCAAGCAGCTTGCTCTAGTGAATCACTAGCAGTTTTAAATGGCTTTTGGGATAGCCTGAGGGAAGCTACATGGGTGGATGATTTACAGCGAATTAGTGCAGCTGAAAATAAATTACGCCAACTTAGAATTGCTACGGAAGTCGGTTTTGTCATACCTCGGACTCTCGTCACCAACAATCCCCAAGAAGCACGAGAATTTTTTCGGGAAGTAAAGGGAAAAATGGTTGCTAAACTCCTAAGACCTCTTTCTTATGGTATGCAAGCCTCCTCTTTTTTTATGTACACCAGCGCTGTTAAAGAAGAAGATTTACTTGATGCTGAAACACTGCGCTATTGCCCAGTTGTTTTTCAAGAACAAATCCCCAAACAGTTAGAATTACGGGCAGTGTATGTGGATGGTAATCTCTTTGTCGGGGCGCTAGATGCGTCTGAATATGCAGAATCGACCCAAGATTGGCGACATGGGACAAAAGAGGTTCTGGCATGGCAACCATATCAATTACCTGATAAACTCATCCGTTGTTTGGATGTTTTTATGAAGAGATTTGAACTGCTTTTTGGCGCATTTGACTTTATCAAAACGCCATCAGGGGAATACGTTTTTTTAGAAATTAATCCTACGGGAGAGTGGGGGATGCTAGAGAGAGATTTGGACTATCCCATTGCAGAAGCGATCGCAGATGCACTACTTTCCAAAAGTCCTAAATATAATCCTCTTACTTAAAAATTCAAAACCATCTGACAGCTTCTATATTTATCTGTAGCGTACTTTATTCTTCATCCTTTAAATGACTGTTTTAATCATTACTCACAGCCAAGACAACGAAAGTATTCCTCTAGTTATTCAGGCAATTGCAGCGCAAGGACAAAAAGCATTTCGTTTTGACACAGACCGATTTCCCACAGAAGTGCAGCTAGATGTTTACTATGGTGAAAGTGAGCGAGTTACTTTGAGCGTTGATGAGCAGACATTAGATTTAAATGAAGTGTCAGCAGTTTGGTATCGACGCATCGCAATTGGATCAAAAATTCCTGACACAATGGACAAGCAACTCAGACAAGCCTCACTTAAAGAATCTCGCGTCACCATTGAGGGAATGATTGCCAGTATTAAGGGGTTCCATCTCGACCCTCTGCCAAATATTCGCCGAGCCGAAAATAAACAACTTCAATTACAAATAGCACGAAAAGTAGGTTTAGATACTCCACGCACCTTAACTACAAACAATCCAGTGGCGGTAAAGCAATTTGCCCAAGAGTGTAAGCAGGGTATGATTACCAAAATGCTTTCTTCTTTTGCTATTTACGACGAACAAGGACGGGAAAAGGTTGTATTTACGAATCCAGTCGCACCTGAGGATCTGGACAACCTTGATGGACTGCGTTTCTGCCCAATGACCTTTCAAGAGAAAATCCCAAAAGCTCTAGAATTGCGGACAATTATTGTAGGCAAACGTGTGCTGACAGCTGCGGTTGATTCTCAAGCTTTGGATAAGGCGCGTTACGACTGGCGCAAACAGGGAGTCGCTTTACTCAACGCTTGGGAGTCATACACTCTGCCCCAAGATGTCGAAGAGAAACTGCTCAAACTCATGGCAGAATTTCGTTTAAACTACGGAGCTATTGATATTATTTTAACTCCTGATGGTCGTTATGTATTCCTTGAGGTTAACCCAGTTGGCGAGTTCTTCTGGCTGGAACGCTGTCCTGGCTTACCGATTTCTCAAGCGATCGCTGAGGTTCTACAGAATCAACATAATTAAGTAAGTCGGCGCGGAAAAACCAAACTATGTGAAGATAAGTAAATATGGAGAATGCATCTACCGAGGTGACAAGGAAATTGGTGTCAACTTAAGCCCAAACCCGTTTAAAACCTCGTTTCTAGCCTCTGGCTAGAAATGCTTGCTCATTGCGGCTCTGCCGCAAGTCTTGAGGCGGAGCCTCTCGGAATACATTCCCAGTCGGAGACTGGGAACGAGACAATCTCTAAAAGCTTTGTCTGGACTGATTTTTACGTTAAGTTTACACTCATGCCCCCTGCCCCTTTTCCTCTTCGCTGTCCAGATGCAAAACTTAGGCTACGATATCCCCTATTGCCTTTGTGCAATGTACGTAAGGAGTAGTTAAGGTCAAACACAAACATGATAGAAGATTTCAATATACAGGGTACAGAAAATCTAGTTGCGATCGCTGACCAATTCGCCCAACTAGGGAAGGTTACAGACGTTAAAGCATTTGGAAGTGGTAATATTAATGACACTTTCTTCGTGACTCTGAATGGATTGGAGTCACAGCATTTTGTCCTGCAACGCATCAACACCCAGGTGTTTCGTCAGCCCCAACTGATTATGCAGAATATGCGTACCTTCACAGAGCATGTTCACAAGCGGCTACAATGCACTCGCCTCAGCCGTCGCTGGGAAGTACCGCGTGTACTGTTGACCAAGGATGCTCAAGACCACTGGAGGGATGCTAACGGCTCCTTTTGGCGGGCGATTAGCTTTATTGAAGGCTCCCAGTCTTTTGATACTATGCGGGATCGCTCATACGCCAAAGAAATCGGTTTTGCCTTGGGGATGTTCCACAATCTGATTAGCGACTTGCCACCAGAAAAACTCGCCGACACCCTTCAAGGGTTCCATATTACACCGCTTTATCTCCAGCATTACAAGGAAGTTCTAGCAAAAACTAGTGCGCGTCAATCTTCTGAAGTTAATTATTGCTTACAGTTTGTTAGCGATCGCCAAACCTTTGCACATATCCTAGAAAATGCCAAAGCTGAAGGCAAGCTACCTCTGCGTTTAATGCACGGTGATCCCAAAATCAACAATATCATGTTTGACACTGTTACCCAGCAAGCCGTTAGCGTCATAGACCTCGACACCGTTAAACCCGGTTTGGTACATTATGACATTGGTGATTGCTTGCGATCGGGTTGCAATCCTGCTGGAGAAGAAACTGAGAATTGGGAAAGTATTTATTTCGATACTGATCTGTGTCAAGGAATTTTACAAGGTTATCTTTCGGTGGCAAAGGCGTTTCTTACTGAGAATGACTATGCCTATATTTATGATGCAATTCGTCTAATTGCTTTTGAACTAGGACTAAGATTTTTTGCTGATTATTTAGCAGGGAATGTCTACTTTAAAGTCAAGCACCCAGAACATAACTTGGCAAGAGCGATCGTCCAGTTTAAGTTGACTGCAAGTATCGAATCCCAAGAAACGCAGATTCGTAACATTATCAAAGATATGAAATGAACGAACAGACATTTTCTCTACAACTTTTTCCCTCTACCAAATCGCTGCCTAATCTGAAAATTGCAGGTAATATTGCTCGTAATTCTAATCAACTTGCCATCCGCTATATGCTTGAAGGCGACTTAAAAGAAATTGCGATCGCCCCACCATTAAACACACCATTACGCAAGGATGAACTATGGGAAGACACTTGCTTTGAGTTCTTTCTTAGCATCAAAGATTCTCAACTGTATTGGGAATTCAACCTCTCCCCCGCCGGACACTGGAATGTCTATCGCTTTGATGGATACCGTGAAGGAATGCAAGAGGAAACAACCTTTACAACACTTCCGTTTAGCGTTCACAATCAAGCTGATGGTTTAGCACTTGCGTTAGATGTCGATTTGGATAAAATTATCTCGCCAGAACAAGCAATTGAAATTGGCATTACTACCGTTATTAAACATAGAAATGATGAAGCGACTTACTGGGCGTTAACTCATCAAGGCGCGGAGGCTGACTTTCATTTGCGGGATAGTTTTATTGTTAAGTTGTGAGAGACATTTTTGGCGTTGCATAAATGCGGGATGATTTATCTCACGCAGAGGCGCAAAGACGCAGAGAGGATAAAGAGTTTTAAATTTTAATACATAAAATTTCATCCCTTGATTCAGCAACGCCACATTTTTATATAGCTTGCATTGAGAATATTAGCTGTAGATACTTAATTTAGTAACTATAGAATGTGAAATTGAGTCTCTCTATTAAAGCTTTATTCTTCCACAGAATAAGAGTTATTCACTTAGTCATCTCCAACCTGAAGACCTTCACGTAAACCCATCGCAATCTTACTGTGCTTCTCAATTTGTGCCATCACTTGTTTAGCCCGTTGAATCACCACCGAGGGTAAACCCGCCAACCTTCCGGCTTCAATGCCATAGGATTTATCAGCGCCCCCCGGTTGGACTTGGTGCAAAAATATAATTTGGTCGGGTAATTCCTTCACTGTCACCTGATAGTTAGCTACATTAGGTACAATGCTAGCCAGTTCGTTCAATTCGTGATAGTGAGTAGCAAAAATAGTTCGTGCCCGAATATCCACTGCTATATATTCTGCCACCGCCCAAGCAATGGAAAGACCATCAAATGTAGCTGTCCCCCGGCCAATTTCATCTAAGAGTACCAACGATCTAGAAGTGGCATGGTTGAGAATATTTGCTGTTTCATTCATCTCCACCATAAATGTAGATTGACCAGTTGCAAGATCATCAACTGCACCTACACGGGTAAAAATGCGATCGCATATTCCCAATATTGCAAACTTAGCTGGCACAAAACTACCAATTTGTGCCATTAACTGAATCAATCCCACCTGACGCAGATAACAACTTTTCCCACTGGCGTTTGGCCCGGTGAGGATGATCAAATCGGGGAGTGGGGAGTGGGG
>NZ_WBKM01000208.1 GCF_015714725.1 Nostoc sp. WHI | reverse complement strand
CCCCTGCTCCCCTGCTCCCCTGCTCCCTGCTTAACCCCCTACGGGGGAATTCAAAATTCAAAATTAGAAATTTAAAAAACATTCCTAACTTTGAATTTTGAATTAGAGGATTCGCATAGCGTCTTCGCAGGAGAAGCGATAGTCAGATATTAAGCTTTTGGAATTTCTTTACCAACCACTTGTGATTTAAGAATGGTGATTTCACCAGTTAACTCTTGCCTGGTTGAGGCTTTGAGTAAATAGCGGTAAACAAACCAGGCAGAATAACCAATACCAATCAACTCAAAAGTAGGCGCTACCAAGGGGATATCATTCAAAGCATCTAGTATTGCCAAGAGTACTTTAACCCCAACAATTGATCCCACAATTAAACCAACTGTTACCAGAGGTTGCTTATATTGATTAAAGAAACTTCCCACATATTCTGGCAATGTTGCTAAAAAGGTAGAAATTTGCTCTCCGTATTTTAGCCATTCATCTTGAGACTGTGCGGGAGGCTGGAGTTTGGTAATGGTTCCTGTTTGGCTGTTGATCTCTGCCACTGTAGTCTCTTTAGATGTGGTGTCGGTAAATTCTTGTTCTGGCATTTTCACTCCTATAAATTTGACAGTTGAGTTTTTAATCTGGATAATTGCAACCAAAAGGCTGTTGATTAGGTAATGCACAAGTGCATCAGTACAATTGAGTCAAGCACACAAAAGCGTTTTAGTGTCCTATAACCATAATTGCCCCGCAATATCTACTGCATCAACTACAAGGTAGAAAGTCAGTAGCAGGATAGAACTCAGAAGGCAGCAGGATGTATTATGCTCAGTTTTCTGAGTTCGATTCTTGAATCAACTAGAATCCTCAGCTTGTGATTATCCCATTTTGTGTCATTTGTTCATAATCGCACTAAATCTAAGTACAAGTCATGCAAAAATCAGTCCACCTCTCATTTATACAAGCCTAAAAGCAGATTTTATCTGATATTAAAGCTATCTTAAGCAGCGTTCGTCAATTAACGCATTCGTATTGATAGTAATACGTAATAAAAAATTTTGTGTGTTCATATAGACTAGACTTTAAAACTACTTTATGATACCCTGCTTTGAAACTAAGGACAAGGAGGAATTATCGAAAAAGTCTCTACCTTTTGTCCTCTCCCTGCCCAATACCCAACAACTGTCCTTAACAACACTGCGATCAAAATCGCTATAATATAAGGCTATGCTAATTATCTAGTGAGCAATGATTTGCTCTTACTGTAAAAGAAGATAATGTAGATGTTAATCACAAATTGAAGTGTTTGCATAAGCTAGACTGATTTGGTAACTTTTGCGGGAAGGCAAGAAGATTTGAAGAATGCCAACTCAGAAGCCAACCCCTATCGACAACAGTTCAGAAAGCAAAAAAGTGTCAGAGGAAGAGCTAGCAACAGACGAACTCCCCACCATAGAATTTCCCTCACGAGGGAAACTAAAAGCCAGTTCTTGGCGCATCCATCAAAAAATTGGCTATGGGTACTTTGTAGCTATTGGAATTGGCTTTTTTGGCTCACTTACTGGATTAGTGATCGCTAACTATTACCGAGGAAGAGAAGTCAGGCAATTCAATCAAGCTTATGAACAAGAACAATTACTAAATAATTATAAAGATGCAGTAGTAGGAGCGCAATTGCATAGCTTTAACTTAGTTGCTGTATTAGACAATTCACAACAGCTGCAAAGGAAAAAAGCTAATTTTCTAAAGAATGTTGAAAAAGCTAAACAACTAGATTCAAAAATTACCGGATTTATCGATAGCAAACCCCGGAGACTAGCAGCAACAAGTTCTACTTTACAAACGTTATTGCTAGATTACAAGATTAACTTAAAAGCCTACGTTGACCAAATCGAGGTCGTCTTACAGAAAATTGACTCCCAGCAAGTGCAGCCTCAGCAGATTTCCTTTGCCCGATCGCAGTTATTGATAATTATGCGTGGTGAAACAGCCATGCGGCTAGATCAACTGTCGCAAAACTTGACTAACATCCTGCAAACTGCTGACGAGCAAGAGCAGGAAAGGCAAAAAGCCGTTGAACAGGCAAGAGGAGTTGAGCGATTTATTGTGATTATGAGTATGCTGGTTTCGGTAGCGATCGCAGCCATTGTCGCTTGGCGTACCAGTCGAGCGATCGCTGAACCAGTGATCACTGTCACCCAAGTAGCTGAACAAGTAGCTAGGAAATCTAATTTCGATTTGCGAGCTCCCATCACCACAGAAGATGAAATTGGCCTACTCGCTAAATCTCTAAATCGTCTAATTGAGCGAGTATCTGAGCGCACTAAAGAACTACAGCAAGCTAAAGAATTAGCTGAAGCTGCTAGCAAAGCAAAAAGCATATTTCTGGCAAATGTCAGCCACGAACTACGTACACCATTGAACGCTGTCATCGGCTTAAGCCAACTTCTAGAAGATGACGCCACCGATCTTGGTTTATCAGCAGATTTTATCACAGACTTAGAAACAATTAACTCTGCTGGCAAGCATTTACTGCACTTGATTAACGAAATCCTCGACTTGTCAAAAATTGAAGCGGGGAAAATGACCCTCTATCCAGAGACATTCGAGATTGCAACGCTGATTCATAACGTCGTTCTCACAGTCAAACCAGCAATAGAAAAAAATGCCAATGTCTTAGAAGTGCATTTTGATCAGCAACTTGGTATCATATACGCCGATCAAACCAGGATGCGGCAGGTGTTGTTAAACTTACTCAGCAACGCCAGTAAATTCACTACAAACGGCAAAGTGACGCTGACAGTCAACAGAGAAAAGGATGAATTTCGACCAGAGGCTCCTTTGGGTATGATTACTTTCACCGTTAGCGACACAGGTATAGGTATGTCTCACCATCAACAGCAACAGTTATTTCAACCTTTTACACAAGGGGATACCTCGACTACGAAAAAGTATGGAGGTACGGGACTGGGGCTAGCAATTAGCCACCACTTTTGTCAGATGATGGGTGGTGAGATTATTGTCAAAAGTCAGCCGGGAGTTGGTTCTACTTTCACAATTCGCCTGCCAATGACTGTGCAAGATTGAAGGAGGCGATCGCAATTCATCTAAATCCCTATTAAGGATTGAAACATCACTACAGCTCTTGCAAATGTAGAAGCAGTCGTAGCAAAAGTGCTTTGCAACAAATACTCTTCCATCTATAAGAAACGTTTAAGTCTTTCCTGGAAACATATAAGTCGTTGCAACAAATACTTAATACTTTGCAACAATCACTCCTCAATGTATAAGAAACGTTTAAGTCTTTCCTGGAAACATATAAGTCGTTGCAACAAATACTTAATACTTTGCAACAATCACTCCTCAATGTATAAGAAACGTTTAAGTCATTGTAACAATTGTTGTAACGAGCTTATGAATTTATTTGCTAGCGGAAATTCTAGATTAAAACCTGTGTGATTACATTTATCCAAAAAGCAAAAAAGCTACTTCCGCACCAAAAGGGTAAGTAGCAGTGGCTCTCAAAAGCTTGTGTGTAAATAGTTTTACGGATGTTGACAACCTTTCTTTCCTAGAGCAAACATCAAGTTTGACAGATTGTCTTTTGACAGAGAGGATAACTTTACTTATAGTCCCGCATTAGAGGAGTGCTGAGTACTGAGCAAAGAAAAAGAGAAAACAATCAGGACTTACGCAAACAATAGCCGAAACCTTGATTTTCAGGTAGGGGCAATTCATGAATTGCCCGTACAGCGTGTAGTTTTGCGTAAGTCCTAACAATTTCTTCTTAATTCTTCAAAATCTTTATTCTGACACTCAGGACTCATGACTCAGAACTCAGGACTTTTTTATGGTAGATTTGTTGCTGATCTTAATCCTGGGATTCCTGGGGAGTTTTGGGCATTGTTTTGGGATGTGTGGGCCCTTAACAATGGCGTTTTCCCTGTCTCATCAGCCGAAACAGCCATCACCCTTAGAAAAGTCCGACACTTGGCGATCGCAATTAAAATTTCATATCCTGCTAAACCTGGGGCGGATGTTGAGCTATGCTCTAGTCGGTGCTGGCATTGGGGCGCTAGGTTCGGTATTGCTGCAAGGTGGACAGCTAGCGGGTGTTGGCAGCGATTTCCGGCGTTGGATGGCAATTTTGACTGGTGTAATGCTGATTTGGTTTGGGTTAGGACAAGTAAAACCCGATTTGCTGCCGCGTATTCCTGTGTTACACCCCCTCTTGCAGGGTCGTTTACACGATCGCCTCAGCACAGGAATGATTAAGCTTTCCTTAAAAGCAAAATGGTGGACGCCAATGGTTTTGGGGATGACTTGGGGTTTAATGCCCTGTGGTTTCCTGTATGCTGCTCAAATTAAAGCCGCCGAAACTGGCAATTTATGGGTGGGTATGGCAACTATGCTGGCCTTTGGACTGGGAACCCTGCCCACTATGCTAGGTGTAGGCATCTCCACATCGTTGGTAAGTAAAGACAGGCGCAGTCAGTTATTTCGATTAGGCGGTTGGGTGACACTCACCATTGGCTTCATCACCTTGTTGCGGACTGGTAACACAATGGTAGATTACACCGGACACGCCGCGTTAATCTGCTTAATCTTGGCGCTAATTGCGCGTCCCATTAGTGGCTTGTGGGCTTCACCACTGCGTTACCGCCGGGGCTTGGGAGTGGGATCTTTTGTGCTTTCTGTGGTTCACACCGCCCACATGATAGAACACTCATTGCAATGGAATTTTGCCGCCTTTTCTTTCCTGCCGCCAGAATTTCAGTGGGGTATGGCTGCGGGTGCTGTAGCATTGATATTAATGTCCCCCGTTGCTTTTACGAGTTGGGAATCATTGCAGAAATCTTTGGGCAAGCGTTGGCGACAGATTCATCTATTGGGTGTGCCAGCCTTGCTCTTGAGTGCCATTCATGCTGTGTTGATTGGTTCCCATTACCTGGGTTCCTTGCAATCAACTTGGGGAAATAAATTAGCGGCAGTACTGATGGTAATTATTACCCTCAGTGTCTTGCTAGTACGTTCGCGCTTTTTTTGGTCAAAGTTAGCCGTAGAAAAGTTTTATGTTCCCCCAACTAAATCGCGGTAGATCATTTTTGTTGGCTGGCTCCATCCCAACGAGTCAAAAACAGAGACGTTACCCGTTCAAAGGCATTTCCTGGCAGAGTCAAGGAATAATAAAATATTTATTATTCCTGAGTTGCTTAGTCATATCAATAACTAATCTTTACCCTGCATCTGCTCATAAAGTGGAGATATCCACAGATGTCGGTGGCACCCTCCACATTGAACCAAATGATAATCCCCGTGCTGGGGAACCCACACAAGCCTGGTTTGCTCTCACCCGCAGAGGTGGAAAGGTGATTCCCCTGGAACAGTGTAATTGTCGGCTGGCTGTTTATGCCCAACCTTATGCAGATGGAGAACCAGCACTGCTAGAACCATCGTTAGAACCTGTGGCAGCTGAACGTTATCAAGGTATACCAGGTGCAGATATTATCTTTCCCAAGCCAGGTATTTATGAGTTGCAACTAAATGGGAAACCAACCTCAGGGGAAAGATTCAAACCGTTTGAGTTCAAATTTGAAGTTACTGTGGCAGCCGGATCTACAGATAATTCACGAACCCTGCGAGATGTCAATGGTAATTTAGTAGAGAGTGAATCTCAAAATTTACCACTTTCACTTTGGGCGATCGCACTGCCAATCCTCGGATTTATCGGCATCTTAGTTGTCGTACTACAAAGTATGAGAGGGGGAAGAGAATAGGGAATAGAGAGGAGACAATGGAGCAATTTTTCTCCCTTGTCTTCCTGCTCTAAAATGGCAAGGCGATCGCTTGGCTAAAGCTACAATTAATAATTCAGCCACCACTACAAAAAAGCTCCGCAAATTATCGCAGTCACTAAGTGTTTCATCTTATTACGGCTTTTACTCATGACTAAACCACCAGCTTTTACACTGGTGGTTTTCGCTAATTTCAATTTACTCTCAACTAGCTTGGTTAATACGCCGTTGTAACTCGGTTTCAAATTCCTCATCAGTGCGAGTAATGACTTTTGGTCGCTGGTCTAACCTGTCCATTAAAATATGAAATGCCTCGCTGTCCTGTGGATGATATCTGACCCAATCTCTTAATTCATCATCTGACATGGCTTGATAATCAAGTTTAGTCATGGAAATGTCACCTCACCATTGGGATATATCTCTATTTGTATTGTGTCCCCAATCAAAACGTATATACGCTTCGTTCTTTCGTCCAGTCGCACCACGTTGATAGGCTGAAACATATTACTCGCTCTCACACATCTACTGTAAAACGCTCTCAACTGTTCTGTTGTTGGTTCCATCTAGACCCCACTCTCAATAAACCTATCAGTTAAGGCTGAAAAGGCTTGATTTTTCGTTGCTTCTTACGATGTTAAGTACAAAGAAGTAGCAAATTACCAAACCTAAGCAGACTAATCGTTAAGAGCTTTAATTTCCGAATATGCAGCCAATGCCATCAAATCGAATTATGTCGCTGTTGATGCCACTGCCACGCATGAGCAACAATATCTTGGATGGATGGATACTGAGGTTGCCAGCCTAAGATTGTTCTAGCTTTCTCGCTAGTGCCAATGAGAATTGGCGGATCGCCAGGACGGCGATCGCATTCTTCTACTGGTATCGAAATTCCTGTCACTTGTTCAGCAGCCGCAATTACTTCTCTGACGGAGAAGCCGCTACCATTACCCAAATTAAAAACTTCGCTATCGCCACCTTTTAATAAATATTCCAATCCCAAAATATGGGCATCTGCTAAGTCGTTAACATGAATATAATCACGAACACAAGTACCATCAGGCGTCGGGTAATCGGTGCCGAAAATTGAGATAGATTTTCGTTTGCCTAAAGCTGTCATTAGCACCAAGGGAATCAAATGAGTTTCTGGGTTGTGATCCTCGCCCAGTAAGCCACTGGGATTTGCACCAGCAGCATTAAAATAGCGGAAACGTACTGATTGGAAACCATAAGCAACATCAAAATCAGAGAGAATCTGCTCTACCATCAGCTTTGTAGCGCCATAGGGATTAATCGGATTTTGGGGATGGGTTTCTGGAATTGGTACAAATTCTGGCACCCCATAGGTAGCACAAGTAGAAGAAAAGACAAATTTCTTCACAGATGCCGTCAGCATCGCTTCTAACAGAGTAAAAGTACCAAGAACGTTATTGCGGTAATATTTGGCAGGGTCAGTGACCGATTCTCCTACGTAGGCGTATGCAGAAAAGTGCATCACAGCAGCAATATCGCGGGTTTTAAATAGGTGATCGAGCAAGGCGCGATCGCCTGTATCCCCTACTATCAGTTCAACCTGTAAAACCCTTTCTACTAGGTCACGATGCCCATAGACTAGATTATCAAGTATAACAACGTTATAACCCGCTTGTTTGAGAGCAAGCACCGTATGAGAACCAATATATCCAGCTCCCCCCGTTACCAAGATGGTAGGCTTTCCAGGCGACATAATTTTTCCTTTTGACTTGACAACTACTCAATTAATTTAGTTTACTGGTGCCACATTACTCATCTGAAAAATTATAAATAATGGACGCAGTGTTAAAAAATTGCACTAAAATCACTACGACGGTAGTCTTTGGGTGTGAGGTTTGAGGTATTTAAAGTCAAACTGTGCAATTACAATTTGACAATAAAATAAATTCCTTTCCCGAAACCTCTAGGCTAGCCCTAACGGGTGACGCTACCGCTAACAAAACAGCCAGTTGTTTTATGCAGGGAAACCCGTCTACCACACTGGCTCACCGCACCAGAAAATTTGAGAGTTAATCTATGTTTCTATTGTTAAGCCGAGTACTGCTGTGGCTACTGATTGGCACTATCGTATATTCTCTGTTCCAACGATTTTATCCCTCTGGAAGTTTTGTCGGGCGATTAATCTTAGTCGTTATGTTGATAATCGTAGCCCTATCATTTATTAACCCCGCCGAACCAGCTGTGGCGTCGTTGTGGAGGATGATGTCTTTTCCCCTCAAGCCTCTAGGAGCATCTGTTTTAATGATGATTTTTGCAGCTCAGAGAATTAAAGGAGGCGGGATAGACAAACCAGGAGGATACTTGGTGGGTTGGGCACTGACGATTTTGCTGTTGGCAAGTACACCAGCAGTCGCCTATTTCCTTTATCGAGCACCTCTAGCAATGGTAAGTGAAACCTATGTAGCAACTGCTGCACCAACATCTGGAACACTGACAGCGAACATCTCAGATGTGAGGGGCGATCGCATTCTTTCTTATAATTTGAGAGTGCCTCCCTACTTATTACAAGGAAATCCTCAAGATATCCGCACACGCGGTTTACGACTTGAAGACTTTGTACCTAATGCCGAAACGCTGCAATTAACAACGAGAACTTGGGAAAGTTATCTGAGTGAAATTTACAGGTTCTTGCGGGTTCAGCGCTAGTAAAGTTAAATGGCGAGAAGCAAGCTACGGAATAGGTGGTTTACTTACACCGGGTTTTACTGGTACTCCGTCAACTCAACTATGCTGGATAAAACACATTGTAGTAAGGACTTTAGTTCTTGTGTTCAGGGCTGAAGTGCTTACTACGTACCAGGCAAAGTTAACTTGACTTTTCCTACTAGTCCCGAACGGCAATAACTACGCAGTTGCAAGAGGTAACAAAAGCTTAATTCCTAAGCGATATTCCCTCTACATAGCTGCCTTCTTGGACTAGGAGTTAACCTAAGATGATAAGGTTGCAAAATTGCTTTAATGGCAAAATCTCGACGAATTGCTAAACTCATTGCTTACTTACGACCTCATTGGCGGGAAGCGTCCTTAGGCATTCTCGCTTTGTTCTCTGTCAATGCTCTGGGCGTCTATATCCCTTGGTTGATTCGTGATGGTATCGATAAACTCTCGACAACCTTCGACTTGAACCAAATACTAGATTACGTAGTCAGGATTGTCTTGCTCAGTTCAGCAATGTGGCTAATGCGGATGGCATCCCGTATTTGGCTATTTGGGGTCGGGCGTCAGGTGGAATTTGACCTGAAACAACGGATTTTTGAACACTTACTCAAGCTAGAGCCGGCTTATTTTGCCAGTAATACTGCTGGCGATTTGATTAGTCGGGCTACCAGTGATGTGGACAATATCAAGCGGCTATTGGGTTTTGCAGTCTTGAGTTTGGCAAATACGGTGTTTGCCTACGCTCTGACACTGCCAGTAATGCTAGCGATTAGTGTGGATCTCACACTTGCCTCCCTGGCAGTTTACCCTTTTATGCTTTTGTTGGTGAGTTTATTTAGCAATCGCTTACGTAAACAACAAACAGCAGTCCAAGAGCAACTCTCTGACATCAGCGAACTCATCCAAGAGGATATCAGTGGCATTGCCTTAATTAAAATCTATGCCCAAGAAGCAAATGAGCGTCGAGCCTTCGCTAAGAAAAATCAGCAGCTATTGACTGCTAACCTAGAACTGGCAAAAATCCGAAATACACTGTTTCCGCTAATTACCGGACTAGCTAATATCAGTTTACTGGTAATCTTCTGGCTAGGGACAGTGCGGATGTCTTCTGGGACGCTTCAGGTTGGCGACTTTTTAGTACTGTTGATTTATGTAGAGCGTCTAGTTTTTCCCACTGCCATTTTAGGATTCACAATTACTGCCTATCAACGAGGTGAAGTTAGTATTGACCGCCTTGAATCTATTCTCTCTGTCACACCAAAAATTCAAGACGCAGCCGATGCCATGTATTTACCAGTGGCAAAAATTAAAGGAGAATTGACAGCTAAAAATCTCACCTACACTTACCCTGGTTCCACTACTCCAGCTTTAGCAAATGTTAACTTTACCATTGCTGCCGGAGAAACCGTGGCAATTGTTGGGGCAATTGGTTCTGGTAAATCTACTTTGGCGAATGCTTTACCGCGCTTGTTGGATATTGAATCAGGACAATTGTTTTTAGATGGGCTGGATATTACCAAGCTCGCATTGTCAGATTTACGAGGTGCGATCGCCTATGTTCCTCAAGATAGCTTTTTATTTAGCACTACAATCAAAAATAATATCCGCTACGGTGATCCAATTAGCGAACAAGAAAAGGTAGAATCTGTCGCTAAACTCGCTCAAATCGAGTCAGAAATTAGCAATTTTCCCCAGCAATATGAAACTCTTGTTGGTGAACGCGGTATTACTCTTTCTGGTGGTCAACGACAACGTACTGCCTTGGCTAGGGCGATGCTGGTCAATGCTCCAGTGTTAATTTTGGACGATGCCCTCTCCAGTGTAGATAATCAAACAGCAACACAAATCCTCAAAAATCTCTCCAGTGATACTGAACGTAAAACGGTAATTTTTGTGACGCACCAATTATCGGCGGCCGCTGCTACTGACCGGATTTTTGTGATGGAAAAAGGAAGAATTATTCAGATTGGAAATCACTTGGAACTTTTGCAACAAACGGGACTATACAGAACTTTGTGGAGCCAGCATCAAGTTGAGGAATTACTGCATTAGTGTATTTGACTAGAGACAATTATTGATGCTGAACGTATGGTTTTATAGTCAAGGCAGCTAAAATTATACTAAGTAGATACTTGTATGTTAGAGTTTTTGCAAGCCCTTTCAAGGTCTTGTAATTTTCCCCAAATTATAGTTAGTTGAAAAAATAAAGTTGGGAAATGGGGAATAGCTAGAATGATTATAAGTCAAGTATTTGAGCGTTTTGTAAAAGAAAGTCCGGTTTCGGTAATGGTTCGCGGGCTGCTCGAAACAATTTTATGTCCTCAGAAACTTGACAAGTTATTTGAGAAAAGTGCAAAAACTCAGTACACAAGGGAATTACTGTTCTTTACGGTAGTAGAGATGGTGAATACAGTCGCTTGTGGGATTAGACCTTCAATTCATGCTGCATATCAAGCTAAAACATCACAAATGAATGTTTCAATTACTTCTGTCTATAACAAGCTAAACGCAATGGAGACTGATGTAAGTGCTGAATTATTCAGGGAGACAGGAACCTCAATGGAAGCGATTATTCGGCATTTAAAGGGAAGCTTAGCAGATTGGTTACCTGGTTATCGGCTCAAAATTTTAGATGGCAATGCAATAGGTGCAAGTGAACATCGTCTAAAACCTCTTCGTGACTGTAACAGTGCGCCTTTCCCAGGGCAATCATTGGTGGTACTTGACCCATCTTTAATGTTGGCAATTGATGTTTTCCCTTGTGATCAGAGCCAATAAATTTATTATGGGGTTTCCCCCCTGCCTCCTGCCCCCTGCCCCTTTTCCTCTGCTATGTAGCAACCTGTGGTACTGATACCTTCACTGGCACTTTTTTGCTAAAAGACAGACCGGTTTCATTTTTATCAATGATAATCGTGTCTCCAGAGATGAAAGTATTTTCTAATAACTTGGTGGCGAGGGGGTTTTCTACTTCTCGCTGAATTGCTCGTTTGAGTGGGCGGGCGCCGTAAACTGGGTCATAGCCTGATTCGACGAGGTAATCACAGGCAGATTGGGATATCTCAAAGAAGATTTTTTGCTCGCGGAGGAGATTTTCTACGCGCTTGAGTTGAATGCGGATAATCTGCCGCATTTCTGTGCGATTGAGAGTATGGAAGAGAATAATGTCATCAACGCGGTTGATAAATTCTGGGCGGAAATGCGATCGCAAGTTTTCCATTACTCGCTTCCGCATTGTTTCATACTTGGAATCATCACCAGATACATCTAAAATATGTTCGCTACCAATATTACTGGTCATGACAATCACAGTATTGCGAAAATCCGCTGTACGCCCTAGTCCGTCAGTAATGCGACCATCATCCAACATTTGCAGAAATATGTTGAATACATCTGGGTGAGCTTTTTCAACTTCGTCTAACAATACTACTGAGTAGGGCTTGCGACGAACAGCCTCAGTCAGTTGCCCTCCCCTTTCAGAATCTACATAGCCTGGGGGAGAGCCAACTATTCGCATGACAGAATTCTTTTCCATATATTCTGACATATCAAGTCGGATCAGGGCATCATCAGAATCAAAGAGAAACTGAGCTAAAGCACGGGCGAGTTCGGTTTTGCCGACACCTGTGGGGCCCATGAACAAAAATGAACCAATGGGACGAGAGGGGTCTTTCATCCCCGCACGGGCGCGACGAATTGCTGCTGCTACCGCTTCTACAGCCTCTTCTTGCCCAATAACTCGTTCATGCAAATGACTTTCTAATTGCAGTAATTTTTGCCGTTCCGATTCCAACAGGCGATTGACGGGGATTCCTGTCCATTTGGCGACAATTTCGGCAATATCGGCTTCGGTAACTTGTTCTCGCAGTAAGGTAGAACCTTGGTTTTGAATTTCTAAAAGGTTCGCTTCTTTGGCTTCGCGATCGCGCTGTACTCCTTCCAATTTGCCATATTTCAGTTGGGCAGCTTTATTCAAGTCATAGGCACGTTCCGCCTGTTCAATTTGGACTCGCAGCGCATCTTCTTCTTTCTTTAAGGCGCTTATAGCCTCCAATATCTGCTTTTCACCTTGCCATTGCTCATTAAATATTTGCTGTTTTCCCGTTAAACTAGCAATTTCTTGCTCAATTCGTTCCAAACGTTCTCTCGTTTGGGGAGTACCTTTTTCTTCGCCAGCTAATGATAGCTTTTCCATTTCTAACTGCATGAGGCGGCGATCAATGGTTTCTAATTCTGCTGGTTTGGAGGTAATCTCCATTTTCAACTGTGCTGCTGCCTCATCTACTAAGTCAATGGCTTTATCTGGCAAGAAGCGATCGCTAATATAACGTGCTGATAAAGTTGCTGCTGCTACCAAAGCCGAATCAGAAATTTTGACATTGTGATGGACTTCATAGCGTTCTTTCAGTCCCCGAAGAATGGAAATAGTATTTTCCACACTTGGCTGATCCACAAATACTTGCTGAAAGCGGCGTTCTAGAGCGGCGTCTTTCTCAATGTGTTTACGGAACTCGTCGAGGGTAGTAGCGCCAATGCAACGCAGTTCTCCCCGCGCCAGC
The DNA here is from genome assembly GCF_015714725.1 of Nostoc sp. WHI. Lineage (GTDB taxonomy): Bacteria > Cyanobacteriota > Cyanobacteriia > Cyanobacteriales > Nostocaceae > Nostoc. The sequence goes on along the minus strand of NZ_WBKM01000208.1, from coordinate 8,831 downwards.
ATTGGTTTGAGCAGATTTCCCGCATCCATCGCCCCTTGTTGGTTGGAACCAGTGCCAACGACGGTATGCAGTTCATCGATAAATAGGACGATTTGACCGTTAGATTCAATCACTTCCTTGAGGACTGCTTTTAGCCGTTCTTCAAATTCTCCCCGTAATTTAGCACCAGCAATCAAACTGCCCATATCTAAAGAAATGAGTTGGCGGTTTTTCAGAGATTCGGGAACGTCACCGTTTACCATGCGCTGTGCCAAAGCTTCCGCGATCGCTGTTTTACCTACTCCAGGTTCACCAATTAATACAGGGTTATTTTTGCTACGACGAGACAGTACTTGAATTACCCGACGAATTTCGTCATCCCGCCCAATCACCGGATCAAGTTTTCCAGCTTTTGCCTGTTCTGTCAAGTCTATGCCAAATTTTTGTAAGGCTTCATAGCGAGATTCTGGGCTTTGATCTGTCACCTTTTGGCTACCGCGAACGGTTTTGATCGCGATTTCTAGCTTTGCTGTATCTGTGTTAAAGCTTTTAAATATCTTTCGGCCAATGCGATCGTCTTCAGCAAATGCCAAAAGTATGTGTTCCACAGAAATGTAGGAGTCTCTCATCCTGGCTCTAGCTTCCTCAGCTCGATCTAGCAAAACATCTAAACTGCGGCTAAGGTAAAGCTGATCACTTTTACCAACTTTCGGCTGACGTTGGGTAAAGGCTTCGAGTTGCTGTTGGAAGCGGATTGGATCGACGTCAGATCGAGCCAGGATACGTATTGCTAAACTTGTGGGTTCTTCTAACAGGGCAATAATTAAATGTTCAACATCTAGTTGCTGTTGTTGATAAGCACGGACTATATCCTGAGATTTTACAATCGCTTCCCAGGCTTTATCAGTAAATTTATTCGGATCTGTAGGTTGCATCTTTAGAATTTTGAAATTTTGATTTTTAGTTTAGGGATTGGGGATTAATTAAAGAAAGTAGGGAGTAGGGAGTGGGGAGTGGGGAGTGGGGTGTGGTTATAACCCTACGCCTTAGTACTCAATTATCCCAACATTCTCAGCGTATATCCGCGTGTATCTCCGGTGGTAATTTAGGATTAGTTATTGATGATAATTTGATCCATTACCTATTTCCTAATTTAAAACGAAAATACTGTTCTGAGCAGACTTTGCCAAATGGTGCTAATGGAGCGATGTCTATGATGGTCACTGAGCTTGCCGTTCGCGCAGCGTCTCGTAGAGAAGTGCGGGCTACGCCTACGCTATTAGTGTTGCTCATCAACGACAGTATGGGGTTAATACTAATAGATTTACGCACAGGAGATCCCCTAACCCGCCTAAAAACTCAGGGAAAAGTAGAAGCGACGGAAACCGCCGCTCAGAAGTTCGGTGACTCAGCACTCAATACGGTTCGGTTAAGGTTTTTTGATGAAAATTCTAGGTCGGAAAGACGCGATAAATCGCCGTCTCTACACAAGTTGCTCTTGTGATTCCTGTTTAACTGCCGATCCTTGAGTTCCCAGTTGAATCAGTTCAATTTTATACCCGTCTGGATCTTCCACAAAAGCAATTACTGTTGAACCATGTTTCATCGGGCTTGCTTCCCGCACAATCTTACCGCCCTGATTGCGGATTTCTTCACACGTAGCGTAAATATCATCAACGCCAAGGGCAATGTGACCGTAAGCATTACCTAATTCGTACTTTTCCACTCCCCAGTTGTAGGTTAGTTCGATCACCGTGTTGTCGCTTTCATCGCCGTAGCCAACAAAAGCCAGGGTAAATTCTCCCCCTGGATAATCTTTTTGGCGCAGTAATTTCATTCCTAGAAGTTGACAGTAGAACTTTAATGACTCTTCAAGGTTGCCCACCCGCAGCATTGTATGTAGTAATCGCATATTTACCTTCTGTTTTTGGTTTGTTGAGTATTGCTTTCTGCCAACATTTTACAGAAGTTACCAAAGCGATCGCATTTGAACAAAATTCAAAAATTGGTCAAGTCTTAAAAACCTAACTTACAGCAATTTGATTCCTCGTTCCCAGGCTCCGCCTGGGAATGCATTCATTGAGTCTCTGGCTCAATGTCTAACTGAAGGCAGCAGCCCCTAATCAGCCATTCCCATGCAGAGCATGGGAACGAGAGAAAGAATAGTCTTTAATACTCGTGGACGAGTCTTTGATACTCGTGGACGAGTCTTTGATACTCGTGGACGAGTCTTTGATACTCGTGGACGAGTCTTTGATACTCGTGGATGAGTCTTTGATACTCGTGGACGAGTCTTTGATACTCGCCGATGAGTCTTTGATACTCGTGGATGAGTCTTTGATACTCGTGGATGAGTCTTTGATACTCGTGGATGAGTCTTTGATACTCGTGGATGAGTCTTTGATACTCGTGGACGAGTCTTTGGTACTCGTGGATGAGTCTTTAACCTTTATAAACATTCCTTTACCTATTTCCCTAAGCATATAAATAATGGAAATCTTCTTTAATCTCAGCCAAGAAAGTCTCTTAACAGCATAAGCTAACGATTGGGTTAAGCAACTGCACTGTATGCGTAACACACTCAAATAAAGGATAAAGTACAGATGAGTAACATTCTAGATACTGCCATTGAAGCGATCGCAGCCCGCGAAATTCTTGATTCACGCGGTAGACCAACAATTGAAGCCGAAGTGCATCTAGCCAACGGTGTTGTGGGACTGGCACAGGTTCCCAGTGGTGCCTCAACTGGCACTTTTGAGGCTCACGAGCTGCGTGATGGCGATAAAAGCCGTTACGGAGGCAAAGGCGTACTCAAGGCAGTACAAAACGTTAAAGAAGCGATCGCGCCACAATTGTTAGGCTTGGATGTTCTCAACCAAGAACTGCTAGACCGCACAATGATTGCTATAGATGGTTCTGACAATAAATCTAATTTGGGAGCTAATGCGATTTTGGCAGTTTCCCTAGCAGCAGCTAAAGCTGGTGCTGAGTCTCTAGCAATTCCCCTATATCGCTATTTAGGTAGCCCTTTATCGAATTTACTACCAGTGCCGTTGATGAATGTGATTAACGGTGGCGCACACGCATCAAACAACGTAGATTTTCAAGAATTTATGATTGTCCCAATTGGCGCACCTTCCTTTCGGGAAGCATTGCGCTGGGGTGCAGAGGTGTTTGCTACCCTCAGTCAAGTGTTAGATGAGAAGGGTTTGCTGACTGGGGTGGGCGATGAAGGCGGCTTTGCCCCTAACCTAGAATCCAATCAGGTAGCTTTAGAATTGCTAGTTGCTGCCATTCAGAAAGCTGGTTACAAGCCAGGGGAACAAGTAGCTTTGGCGTTGGATGTGGCGGCTAGTGAGTTTTACAAAAATGGCCAATATGTCTACGATGGTAAACCTCACGCTCCTACGGAGTTTATTGATTACCTCGCGCAACTGGTTGACCAATATCCCATTGTGTCAATTGAGGATGGCTTGCACGAGGAAGATTGGCAAAGTTGGCAATTGCTTACCCAGAAATTAGGTTCGCGGGTGCAATTGGTAGGCGATGACTTATTTGTGACTAACGCCACTCGCTTGCAAAGAGGCATCCAGGAAAAAGCAGGTAATGCCATTTTGATTAAACTCAATCAAATTGGTTCTCTCACCGAAACCTTGGAAACCATTGATTTGGCAAATCGCAACGGTTTCCGTTCAGTAATTAGCCATCGTTCTGGTGAAACAGAAGACACAACGATCGCTGATTTAGCTGTAGCAACCCGTGCCGGTCAAATCAAAACAGGTTCCCTCTGTCGCAGCGAACGCGTAGCAAAATATAATCGCTTGCTGCGAATTGAAGATGAACTAGGCGATCGCGCCGTTTATGCTGGTGCTGTGGGGTTAGGGCCGAAGTAGAGAGATGAGGGAGCAGGGGGCAATACAGTTCGGTTAACGTGTTTATTCCTCGGAGATCCCCCCCAACCCCCCTTAAAAAGGGGGGAGCATAAGCATATCTCTTTTACCCCCTTTTTAAGGGGGTCGCCACAGGCGGGGGGATCTTCCCAATGCCCAATTAAGGATAAAATCCCAATTTAGGCAACCCTAAAGTTTCATCCCAGCCCATCATCAGGTTTAGACACTGAATTGCTTGACCCGCTTCTCCTTTAATTAGATTGTCAATTGCTGACATGACAATTACGCGACCTGTGCGTGGGTCAACTTCCAAACCGATATAACAAAGATTGCTGCCACTAGCCCACTTAGTTTGGGGATAAACGCCGCTACCGCAGATTTTCACCCAAGGAGAGTTGCGGTAGAAGGCTGAGAAAATTGTGATTAAGTCGTCTCGCACCAAACCAGGATCGCGCAGTGTGGCATATACCGTTGCCAAAATACCGCGCACCATTGGGATCAGGTGTGGTGTAAATTGGATCATGAGTTCGTGACCAGCTAAATCACTGCAAATTTGCTCAATTTCTGGGGTATGACGGTGATGGACGACATTGTAAGCTGCGATGGAGTTGTCTGCCTCAGCTAATAATAAATTGGTTTGGGCTTGCCGTCCGCTACCAGATGTACCAGATTTGGCATCAATAATAGCTGTTTCTGGTACGATTAAACCTTGCTTTAAGAGTGGCGAAAGTGCAAGGAGGCTAGCAGTGGGATAGGAACCAGGGCAGCCAACGAGTTGAGCTTCAGCAATGCGATCGCGATAAAGTTCTGGTAATCCATAAACTGCTGTAGCTGCAATTGCGCGATCGCTTCTGTGTGTACCATACCAATTTGTATAAGTGGTCAAATTACTAAACCGATAATCTGCACTCAAATCTAAGACTTTGCATCCTTTTTCCAATAGTTTGGGCGCGATTTGGCAAGCCAGACCATTTGCTAAAGATAGGAAAACTACTTCACAGCGATGAGCAATTATTTCTGGTTCTATTGCCTCTATTGGCAGGTTAGCTGCATGAGCCAGATGCGGGTAGATATCTCCAAAAGATTTCCCGATACTGCTCTCACCACCTAAATAAACCAGTTCAACTTCTGGATGATCCATGAGTAATCGTACTAACTGTACTCCGCCATAGCCCGACGCGCCAACAACCCCAACGGGTACGCGTCTAAATTTGCCCATGATCTGAAATCCTTATCCCATGAATGGTTAATTCGTTCTCAGCTATCAACAATATCAGCGACCAGACGCGCAATGCACAAAATGCCTAAAACCTCTCCACTTTTTTTGGGGAGTCAAAAGTTCAAAGATAAAAATTCAGTTAATTGACCCTTGACCCCAATTTTAAATTTTTGCCATATTATCAAATCATTGCTGGTCTACTTCTCTGCTTCATAAAGGAGCTACAATTATAAAGAAGAAATTGTTAAAAAAATTTACGTTGGTAGCTGGAAATCTTTCTGTGTCACAGCCTAAGACTACCCAAGTTTTTCAATTTGATGCAATTGATGCCGCCTTGGCAGACCTGAAAGCTGGGCGTGTCGTTGTAGTGGTAGATGATGAAAATAGAGAAAATGAAGGCGACTTAATATGTGCCGCCCAATTTGCCACGCCCGACATGATTAATTTCATGGCGGTGGAAGCTAGAGGACTGATTTGTTTGGCAATGACGGGCGATCGCCTAGACGAATTAGACTTACCCTTGATGGTAAGCAATATTACAGATACTAACCAAACTGCCTTCACCGTCAGTATTGATGCCGGGCCAGAATTGGGCGTAACTACAGGCATCTCAGCAGAAGACCGCGCCCGAACTATCCAGGTTACTCTCAACCCAGCCACAAAACCTACCGATTTACGTCGTCCTGGACATATTTTCCCAATTCGAGCTAAGGAGGGAGGTGTACTCAAACGCGCCGGACATACGGAAGCGGCTGTGGATTTAGCTCGACTAGCAGGGCTATACCCATCTGGGGTAATTTGCGAAATTCAAAACCCCGACGGTTCAATGGCGCGGTTGCAGCAGTTAGTTGAATATGCTAAACGTCACAATTTAAAAATTATTAGTATTGCGGATTTAATCAGTTATCGGCTAAAACACGATCGCTTAGTGTATCGAGAAGTTGTTACTAAGCTGCCTAGTCAGTTCGGTCAGTTTGAAATTTACGCCTACCGTCACACTGTAGATAACACAGAACACGTTGCAATTGTCAAGGGTGATCCAGCTCATTTCAAAGATGAGCCAGTGATGGTGCGAATGCACTCAGAATGCTTAACTGGTGACACTTTGGGTTCTTTGCGTTGTGATTGTCGGATGCAGTTACAAGCCGCACTGAAAATGATTGAGTCTGCCGGTCAAGGTGTAGTTGTCTACCTGCGGCAAGAAGGCCGGGGAATAGGCTTGATTAACAAGCTGAAAGCCTACTCGTTGCAGGATATGGGACTGGATACAGTAGAAGCAAATGAGCGTTTGGGATTTCCTGCTGACTTGCGAGACTACGGAATGGGAGCGCAAATGCTCATGGACTTGGGCATCAAAAAGATTCGCCTGATTACCAATAATCCCCGCAAAATTGCCGGAGTTAAGGGCTATGGATTGGAAGTAGTTGATCGCGTGCCATTGTTAATTGAGGCAACCGACTACAATTCTTATTATCTGGCGACAAAGGCGAAAAAGCTGGGTCACATGCTGTTACAAACTTATCTAGTGACAGTAGCAATTCACTGGCAAGATGACCCGGAAGCTGTGACAGAACGTTATGAACGCTTAGAAAAACTGCGACATTTAGCGAAAAGTAATGATTTATTGTTGCAGGAAGAAGCGCGTCCCTTAGCGATCGCATTATTTGACGAGCCAGCTTTAACAGTACACTTGGGTTTTGATCAGCCAAAAATCGCTAGCTTTGATTGGTATCGCCAAAGTGGTCATCCTTACATCCATGCAATCTTCCAAATTCTAGACAACCTCGCAACTTTGCCTTACATCCAGAAACTAGAATTTCTGATTTCTCCTGGTTGTGATCCTTTAAGTAACTTACAAATTCAACTGGATCGACAGACATTTACAGATGGTACACTGCCTTCATCGATTAGCGATCGTCTGGAAACGCAGCAAATTTATAGCTTTAGCAAATAGCTTCGATAAATTACCTGGTTCCCGGCCTCTGGCTGGGAATGCTCCCAACCAAGTTCAGGGATTGATTTAGATCAATTATTTGTTTACTCTATAGATTGGTTTAACCTGACGATAAGTATTAAGTAAGCTCAGAAATTTATTACCATCAAAATTTATCGGGTCAACTTTTTTACCAGAACGGTCTACTAGATGGTGGGTAGTGATGCGATCGTCTGGGACTTGACTTTGAGCAATTAACCAAGCAAGAGAATTATATTCAGCCTCCGTGTAGCCGCTATGGGTTTCTTGGCTGCTACTGTCATAACCATCTGGCGGGGTTTCCAAAGAAACATGATAAGCAAAATTATTCACAGATGGCGGCAAACTTGGATTAGTCTTCACAGTTTCCACTCCCTGGGAACCATCAAATACTGAGTTAGACGCACCAAAAGCTCGCTTTTGTGGCGGTACTAGATAAACCACCGTTCCGTCTAGCTTGATTAAAGCGTGGTAACTTGCTTGCACATTTTCATCGTCATGGGCTACTTGAAAAAAATTAATGGCGCTGGAAGCTGAATAACCAGTTTCATGCAAGACGATAATCGGTTGGTTTTTGAGAGGTTCACTATTAATACCTGTGGCGTATCTTTCTCCATAGTTACTTGGATCAACTGAAACAACTTGATAATTAGGTTTGTACTGTGCAAAAGCTTGAGTGGTTACGTACCTTGCGACAGGCTTATTAGTCTTAACTGGCGACTTGATAACATCTTGAGATTTCTTCTCTGGCTCTTTCGCTGATTGAAATTGCGCCTGTGGATATTGGCTCCTGGCTGTAACCTGTGGTTTTAATGTTGTCGGATTATTTTGTAATTTTGTCCCTCGTCCAATCAGCAGCACTACAATTAGAGCGGCGAACATCAGCGAGATTAGTAACACTCTAGTCGCCCAGTCTGTAAACTTCATTTTTCTAATACCCGTAAAACGGTAGATATTAACAAGTTTTAGAGATGAATTTAACTGCTTGGATTTTGCTCAAGCCAAGCAACTAAATCAGATATATTTGAAAAATCTAAAAGCTCTTCTCCTAATTCTTCCAATTGTTCAGTAGATAAGACTTGAAGACGTTCAATTATTAATGAATCTATCTCACCAAAGCGTCTATTTAAAAGGCGTAAAGTATATTTCAATGCTTCCTTCTGCTCTCCCCTTTGTTCTCCCCTTTGTTCTCCTCTTTGTTCTCCTCTTTGTTCTCCTCTTTGTTCTCCCTTCTGGAAAATATCCTGATAAATCACTGACTCTTGCATAATCTCCTCCCGAAATAATTGACGAATAAAATCTTTCTCAAACTTTAACCCGGCTAAAATCTCCGTGTAAGCAGCAGTGTTTTGTCTCGTCTCGATATCTGGAATTTTATCAATTTCCTCGGCAATCTGTGATAATAACGTTTGGGCTGAATCGGTTCGCGTTAATGGTGCTAAAGGCAATAACGCCAGATTGTCCAGAAATATTGCCGAATCTTGCTCCCACATGCGGATAACTCGATAACGGTGGGTTGTGACTTCGCTGACATATTCTTCGGTAAAAGCAATTTCGTCGCTTGTCTCTTGCAAGAAAATCACTATCTGGGTAACAGGAACTTGATATTTTCGTGTCAATCGAACATAGTAATCTAGCATCCGCAGAGGAATTGGTTCTTTAGATTTGATTGTGGTTTGAAATTCTAGGTGTAGAATCCGATTTTCTGTTTGCAGAAGTATCACCGAATCAGCACGGATTGGTTCAATACTCAATTCGGTTTTTAAGATTT
>NZ_WBKM01000195.1 GCF_015714725.1 Nostoc sp. WHI | reverse complement strand
CTCTACTACTCCCAAGGCAGATACAGCGAAGCCGAACCCCTTTACATCCAAGCTTTGGCACTCACGCGTCAACTGCTGGGTGAAGAACATCCAGATGTTGCCTCTAGCCTCAACAACCTAGCCTTACTCTACTACTCCCAAGGCAGATACAGCGAAGCCGAACCCCTTTACATCCAAGCTTTGGCACTCACGCGTCAACTGCTGGGTGAAGAACATCCAGATGTTGCCTCTAGCCTCAACAACCTAGCCTTACTCTACTACTCCCAAGGCAGATACAGCGAAGCCGAACCCCTTTACATCCAAGCTTTGGCACTCACGCGTCAACTGCTGGGTGAAGAACATCCAGATGTTGCCTCTAGCCTCAACAACCTAGCCTTACTCTACTACTCCCAAGGCAGATACAGCGAAGCCGAACCCCTTTACATCCAAGCTTTGGCACTCAGGCGTCAACTGCTCGGAGAGGAACATCCATCTGTCGCCACTAGCCTCAACAACCTAGCAGTACTCTACGACTCCCAAGACAGATACAGCGAAACCGAACCCCTTTACATCCAAGCTTTAGCACTCAGGCGCAAGCTGCTGGGTGAAGAACATCCAGATGTCGCCACTAGCCTCAACAACCTAGCGTATCTCTACTACTCCCAAGGCAGATACAGCGAAGCCGAACCCCTTTTCATCCAAGCTTTAGATATTTTTGAGCGACAGTTAGGGGTGAATCATCCTAATACTGTTACTACTGATAACAATTTAGCATATCTTCGCGATCGCCTAGACTAAAATTCATATTAAATTAAGTAAATGCCTGATTGCTTACTCAAAAGCAGCTTTTACTTCTTCAAAAGCAGCTTTTAATTTGGCATTTCAGTGTTTTCCACAAACAAAAGCAGCTTTTACTTCTTCAAAGGCAGCTTTTAATTTGGCATTTTAGTGTTTTCCACAAACAAAAGCAGCTTTTACTTCTTCAAAAGCAACTTTTAATTTGGCATTTTAGTGTTTTCCACAAACAAAAGCAGCTTTTACTTTCTCAAAAGAAGCTTTTACTTTCTCAATTGCCTGAATGTTTTCTCATTTGAGTAATTCACGCATTCATTTTGGTATATCTAATGATGGGCTTGCATCCGGTGACAATGCGATCGCATCCCAATACGTTTGGATAAGGTTTTTTGATGACAAACCCTAGATCACAAAGACGCGATAAATCGCCGTCTCTACAAAGGACTAATTTTTGTAGAGACGGCGATTTATCGCGTCTCTTGCCTTAACCGAAACGTATTGGATCGCATCCGACCTAGCGTAATTGGGTTATCAGCATAAAAAAATCGCCCCCTGAATTCAGGAGGCGCGTTACCAAGGTGGTGGAAAGACGCGAAATGCCGCGTCTCTCGTTTTAGCTAGCAACGTATTCTTTAACATTGGCACGACGGCGACGCAGATGAGCCAAAGCCTGATGTTCCAACTGGCGGACGCGCTCACGGCTGAGACTCAATCTCTCGCCCACTTTCGCCAATGACATTTCGTTACCATCCTCTAAACCAAAGCGTAAGATTAAAACTTCTCGCTGCTGCGGGGTTAGTTCTGCTAACAAATTGTTCAAGTCTTGGCGTAAGAATTCCTGGTTGGTGTAATACTCTGGTGATGGCCCGTCATCTTCGAGCATTTCTTGCAACTCAGTATCCTGGTTCTCGCCAACTTTCACATCCAAAGATACTGGTTGACGCGCCATATTCAAGTATTCGCGGATCTGAGCAGGTTCTATCTCCAGTTCTTTGGCAATTTCCGCCGGAGTGGGCGATCGCCCCAAGGTTTGAGCCAACTCGCGCTGCACTTTCTTGATTTTGTTCAGTTTCTCGGTAATATGAATCGGTAAGCGGATGGTGCGGCCTTGCTGGGCGATCGCGCGGGTAATCGCTTGGCGAATCCACCAGTAAGCGTAAGTCGAGAACTTATAACCCCTGATTGGGTCAAATTTCTCTACACCCCGCTCTAATCCTAGTGTTCCTTCCTGGATCAAATCCAGAAATTCCATATTCCGCTTTTGATACTTTTTAGCAATAGCAACTACCAAGCGCAAATTCGCTTCGATCATTTTTTGCTTTGCTCGCTTACCTTGCGCTACCGTTTGTTGTACTTCGGTTTCCGATTGTTGAACCTGGTCAGCCCACTCTGACATATTCGGCTCACGTTGCAGTTTCTTCGCCAAAACCTCTTTGGCGTCGATGAGCGTCATCATTTGTTGCACCTGCTTCCCAAAGACAATTTCTTGTTCACGGGTTAGCAGTGGTACACGACCAATTTCTCGCAGATAGGTTCGCACCATATCAACCGTGAATTTGGTGTTGAGATTTTCCGTTTGGGTGTTGACAGTAGGCATTGGTGCGTTATCCTCTACTCCGTGAACACAATATATGTTTTCTTACTAAAGTTGATTGAAAAAGGTAGTACATCTATCAGTAAATATGTGAACTTACCAGAAGCAATTAATCAATTGATACAGCCGTTATGAAGACTGTAAACCCTTGGGATAGGTTTCCCCACCTTCCCTAAATTTTTTAATCTCTTATAAACATGCTGAGTTCTTTTTGAGAATTCTTCTTTTGAGTAGTTACTGGTACTAACTAGCAAATCCGAAGTCGGTATGAGTTCTGTTTATCTTTATAATACGATAAATCAGACAGATAGTAAAGTATCTTAAGATGAAGCTTGTAATTATAATTCAAAATTGTCCGTTTGCGAAAATTTTTTAACGTTCCTTGAAATTATTGACTATATCTATGGTGACGCTAAAAACCCCTCTTCTGTTGCTAAAAACTAGCCGGATAACCGAACTTAATTTGCAGTGATGATAGAGGGATGTTACGAATTAGTCATTAGTCATTAGTCATTAGTCATTTGCAAAGGACAAAGGACAACTGACAAATGACTATTTAGAATCCAAGGTCAGCTTTGGCTAGTTCGGCGGCTGCGAATACTTCTGCGTCAGGTTTTTCTTCCCAGGCTGGCTCACCAATTTCTTCGTAAAAAGTTGCGTCGTAAGGACGGGTACGCACTACTACTGGCATCGGAACGGCGTGACCCAATATTAAAGCTTGTTGTTTAGAGTCTAACTTTGCCAACACTGATCGCAATCCGCCACCACCAGATACACCTGTAAAAATTGCGTCAATATCTTTTTCATCATTGAGTAAAGCAGTAATGCGAGTCCCAATTTGGGACATAACTTCATTATCTATGCCTGAAGGACGTTGATCAACTACCAAAAGTGTGACGAAATATTTCCGCAGTTCACGGGCAATAGTCCCAAAGATAGTACTCTGTACCACTCCTGGGTCAAGGAAACGGTGCGCCTCTTCAATGGTAATCATCAATGGCGTGGGGCGATCGCAAGGATTTTTGCTTTGCAGGAATTTATCTGCTTTTTTGACGTAATGCTCGTGAATTCGTCGGGTGATCATATTCGTCACCAGCATATAAGAAAGCATATTAGACTGGGAACCAAATTCTATCACAACATTCTTCCCAGCTTCCAGGCACTGGACAATTTTACTAATGTAATTCTGGGGGCAAACAGCTCGCATATACTTCAAGCTATCCATCCGCAAGAGTTTGCGCTGCAACGCCATAATCGAGCCTTTGTGTCCGCGCTTCTCGTCACAGAACATCTCGATTTCTTCGTTAGTCATATTCAGCAACTGGACAATCCAAGACTTACCAAACTCGCTATATAGAATATTGGCGTTATCCAAAGCTGCGTCAGATAGTCCTAAATCTCGACTACATAACTTAATATCTTCAACTTCAATTTGCTCGTAGCTCAAATAAAGTTCTTGAGCATCACGCACACCCCGGCGCTTTGTCGATTCGGGGTCGAGGGTGTAAACTTCAACCTTACTAGGAAATAGTTGCTTTAAGCCTTTAACAGTACTGACGTTCTTACCTTCAGCAACGGCTTCCCAGCCATACTCAGAGTGCATGTCAAAAATTAAGTTTACTGCCGCATTTTTACGGATAACGCCAGCTAATATTAAGCGTGTTAGAAAGGATTTACCAGTACCAGATTTGCCAAAAATCCCATTACTACGTTCCACGAAGCGATTTAAATCGATGCAAACTGGCACATCCATATCCAAAGGTTTTCCGATGGAAAAATTGCGCCTTTGGGGGTCATCTTCCCAACCGAATACCCGGCGAAAATCGTCAACACTTGCTTCGTAAACTTGACTGAAGTGGCTCGGAATCGTTTTAACAGGCAACAATTCCATTGTAGTACTGGTTTGTGGCACAAATGAGGCCAAACCCGTCACTGATGGGAGAAAGGGATTTGCCGATTTGCCATTTGTTGGGGAGAAAGATTCTTCCGATTCGGGAGTGAACATCAACATCGGCGCGAGGTTGATAGTACCATAAGTACCACTTCCGGCTAAAACATCTCGTAAAAAAGTGTCTTCCCAACTGGGAGGATTAGCAATAATTCGCGCATTAGCTGCTCCCAATGCTACATCTGTCAGCATACAAAAAAAGCGCGATCGCATCCCTTGCACTACGAGAAACTTGCCCACTCGCATATCTTCTACAGAAATGTCAGGATGCAATCGTACTTCTAACCCTTCAGTCAGAGAACCTTGAATAACCGAACCTAATGGCTGTCCCAAATTCATCTGATTAATTACATGATTGTTGATGCGGTATCTTAATGTTGAATTTTAGATGGATAGTGCAAAACTTGCGAATTTGTCACTAGCTAGGAGTTAGCAATGCTGAGTGTAAGGCAATGCCCAATGCCCCATGCCCAATGCCCAATGCCAATTACTTAGTCAATTTGAATTGAAGTTCGCGCACCCCCGGTTACTGGAGTCGTACTGATTATTGGTTTGCGGAATTGAGTGTAAAGGCGATCGCGCCAAGTGAAGAATGGTTCATAATTAGGATTTTCGGCTAAAATTGGCAATCCTTTGCCTCTGATAGATGCAGGTAAATCCAGATAGGGGCCGGAGGGGAACTTCAGCAATATCGACAAACCTGCTACTGCCAAGTCAGCTAAAGTCGGCTCATCTCCTGTTAAATAAGGACTATCTGCCAGTAATAATGTTAACGCTTCCAAGTCTTGTTTTAAGGATGCGATCGCTGATTGGATCACATCTGGGCTATAACCTACCCCAAAACCAAAGACTGTTAGTAAGTCACTAGGTACTCCTTCAACCACACTTTTAAGTATATCTGGCATCGAAGTAGGTAATAAAGACTTGCGGAAATTTTGATCTTGACTTATGGCAGCAAACAGCGCTTTCCGGCTTTTTAGACCTATGGACTCATCCGCCCATTCTTCTATTAATAAGGTCAAACCCCGTTTTTTGGGATCTTGCGGTATTAATGGGCGGTCAGGATACTCTAAGTCTAAATACTTAGCAATTTCCGTAGAATCCGCAATATATTTATTACGATCCTTTAATACTGGCACTTGTCTTTGACCAGTGAGCCGGAACAGTTCTACTTGTCCAATCCCTGGCGTAACTTCTATTTTGCGGTAATCTAGTCCTTTAAAATCTAGAATTAGGCGCACTTTCTCTGAATATTGAGATAGTTCCCATTGGTATAATTCCAGCATAGTGTATACCTTGTAACTGGTCAACTTTTTAACTTTATAATTGTATCTTTAGTTAAAGTAATTTTTATTGTCTTAGTTGCTTAATTGTCTATGTAATTGACATTAGGGTTAAACTTAAGCCTGATTTTTCGCAAAATCATATATCTTAAAAAGATTATTTTCTGATTATTGAAATATTAAATATAGGATTCCTGGTTAATTTTTGAAATACACGTAGGTGAGTCAGTGCGTTGATGTTAGTATTAGTGAGTAACGAGCGCCCGTAGGAGCGTCGAACGCATTGTCAGCGTAGCGGTAGCGAGTAATTGATTGGGACACTGCCCACCCTAGACTACTTAAAATTTTTTCCAAATGATTTAGGATTCCTATATTTCAATTCAGTATACATAAATAAATCTAACTTTTCAGTCATGAGTCTTCAGCAGTTGCTTTAACTTTCGACACCCCTAGCCTACGTTCATATATCTAGGTACTTAATCTCCGTGCTTTTGTTGAATAATCAATGCTTAAATCGGAAATATAGCAGGACTTACGCAAAGGTAACGTATTTCCGTCATTGCGAGGAAGCGTTCGCGCTTGCGTCTCGTAGAGAAGCAATCTTATCAAGACTAGGATTGCTTCACTACACTGCGTTTCGTTCGCAATGACCAATCATTGCTGCGTAAGTCCTGTATAGCCCTGATTTTGTAGGAGATTTAGTATTTTTAAATCAACTATAAATTCCGTAAAAACTGGATATAAATTTGCTTTTTAATATACTTTCTATCGGAGCTTATTGTAACTTCTAACTTGTAGATATTAGATTTTCTAAGTTTCTTAGAGTTTAGACTACACCAAGGGAGCTTTTTAACTCCTTTTGATGCGACGAAGAAAATCTGCTCAATTTACATGAAATATGTGCTAAATATATTTAATAGTTATCAGCGTGAGCCGAAGTTGGATATTTAACCTTTCCAGCAAAAGTTATTTTCGGGAAAAATCTTACTTCCCTACTTAAAATTAGACTTTGTGCATAGCAAAATGTTATAAATCTTTATGTAATGTGTGTACCAAAAAGACAAACAAAATTTATGAAGACGAATTACAGCAAATTGCTGACCACGTTGACAGCCATAGCAGGATTCAGTAGTTTCAGCCTTCTTATTACTTTACCATCTGAAGCGAAAGAGGCATTAAATCCTAACCCCAGTATTTTCAACGAAGCCCCCTATAATCAGAACCAACGCCTTCAAGTAAAGGCTCAAGACCCATCTGCTAATGCTACGTCAGAAACAGAAAAAGGCAATACCAAACGCCAAGAAGTGGCGCAGACAAGTGGTGGAATACTAAATCCCAGACCAAGTATTTTCAACGAGCCTCCTTATAACCGTGGTAGTGCTACACCTAGTGAAACTACTCCCGCCACCCCAAGTACTATCCCTGACGAGCAACCCACCACACCAGACACTCCAGCCACTGATACACCTACTACAACTCCACCAGGCCCAGGGGCAACCGACAACCAAGGCCAAAACTTGTTAGCCTTGGCAGAGTCAAACGCTTCTTTTACAACCTTAACCAAGGCTTTAAAAGCAGCAGGATTGACCGGAGCTTTACAAGGCAAAGATAACTTAACTATTTTTGCACCCACTGACGCAGCTTTTGCTAAGTTGCCACAAGATGCTTTGCAAGAATTGCTAAAGCCAGGTAACAAAGAAGTGTTGCTCAAGATTTTAACTTACCATGTCGTATCTGGTAAAATATTATCCACTGATTTGAAGTCTGGCGAAGTTAAAAGCCTTGAAGGCGGCACAATCAACGTTAAAGTTGACCCTGCTAGCGGTGTAACTGTCAATGATGCTAAAGTTACTCAAGCAGACATCACAGGTAGCAACGGTGTAATCCACGCAATTGATCAGGTGATTTTGCCTCCTGACTTGTAGTTTTTAGTTACAATTACAAGCTGTAACACAAATAGTATACCTTCGCAGGATTCAAAGTTTTGAAAAGTTCTGAACGGAGCAAACCTCCGCTCAGGCTTTCCACGAAATTCCAATTTTAGAGACTCGTGGCTTTGAGATCAAACTGCTGAATGCTCATCATGTGAAAACTTTTCCCGGTTGTAAAAGTTATATTTTGGATTGTTAATGGCTGCAACAGTGACATAGTTATAGACTATTGTCAGGTTCTTTTAGTGCCAAAAAGCAGGTTTGCGTGGATATATTCAGCAACAGGATGGATTAATTACTTCCTTCCTGGTAAAAGATAAAATTACTTGTTTGCTCTCTACCTGAAACTTCTTGGTTTTTCCTTAAGTTTTTCGTGAGCAGCCAAAATAATTTTTTCGGTTTCTTCCCAGTTAATACATTTATCAGTTACAGAAATACCATATTTTAATTCTTCTTTTTTACCAGTAATCGGTTGACTACCTTCATACAAATTTGATTCCAGCATTAAGCCAACTATTGATGTATTGCCATCTAATATTTGCTGAATAACATTTTCCAAGACAACAGCTTGTAATTTGTAGTCTTTATTTGTATTGCCGTGGCTACAGTCAATAACAATTCTTGGTGGTAAGTTTGCCGCTTTTAATTTCTCTTCAACCAATTTAACATTTGCTGCATCAAAGTTTGGTTGAGTACCACCCCTTAGAATTACATGACCGTAAGCATTGCCTTTGGTTTGAAATACGCTGACTTGTCCGTTTTGATTAATTCCCAAAAAACTATGCGGGTTTCTAGCTGATTCTAGGGCATTTAAAGCTACTTGAATATTGCCGTCAGTACCGTTTTTAAAACCCACAGGCATCGAAAGTCCACTTGCCATTTCGCGATGAGTTTGTGATTCGGTCGTGCGTGCTCCAATAGCAGACCATGTAATCAGTTCACTAATGTATTGAGGTATAATTGGATCTAGTGCTTCTGTGCCAGTAGGTAATCCCAACTCGGTAATTTTTAATAACAGGTTCCTGGCAATTAATAAACCATTTTCTACATGAAAAGAATCATCCATATCTGGATCGTTAATTAATCCTTTCCACCCTACGGTTGTTCTTGGTTTTTCAAAGTACACTCGCATAATTAGTAGTAGGTTGTCCTTGACTTGCTCAGACAAGACTTTCAACCTTTCAGAATATTCAATCGCTGCTTTTGGATCGTGGATTGAGCATGGCCCAACTACGATAAATTTTCTGCGATCTTTAAAATCCAGGATATGTTCTATTTCCTGCCTATATGCTAAAATTTTTTGTTCAGCTAATGCTGTTAAAGGTAATTTTGATTTGATTTCATTGGGAGTTAATAAAACGCGATCGTCGTCGATATTAGTATTAAATAATTGGTTGGGCATGGCGCGGCTCCCGTAATTTTATATCTACAACTTTAAATAAAGAGTGTATCACAAACACATTAAATTTTAAAATGCTATTGGACTACTAATCTGCCAATAAATAACTGATGGATGCGGTTCGGATATCCACACAGGCAAAGCGCATCGGCAGTTCCCAGATGCCTTTGGTGAAATTGCCCGCGATCGCCAGAATGCCAGAATGAGATTATTATCTTTACGGGTACTGGCGACCAACTGACAGCTTCGGAAGCGTTGCAAATTGGCATTGGCAACTTGCGTTTAAGTCAAAGCTTTGACATTCTGTAGCTTTCAGCAATTGCCTGACTGCACACCCGGCTGAGATAATTTACCAATATCAATAGGACGGGTATTAGTAAGTAAGCAAATCAGCGTTGCTCCTAAACTATACACGTCTGATGCCTTGGTGGGGAAATCACCAATCGGAGCAAAATCTTGGCATCAGTAGCTTGAATCTTTATATAGAGCGATAAATCGCTCACTACAAACAAAAGTTTTATCTTACATCTAAGCTTACTTAAGTTGATATTTGATTGGTATAACTTTGAGGTTACTAATTATATTTGCTAAAAAATTTACCTTCTGAATTTTATCACTTTATTGGTTAACTCCTTGTCCTAGTAATAAAAGTAACTGTTTCTCTTTGGTTTCCATGTTACTTGTAGATTAACTGCTTCACTTCAAGTGAAACCATACAAATGAATCTCAACTCGCAGACTTTTAGCTCAACCCGTAAACCTAAAACTTTCAATAATCCAGAGCGTTTTATTGAAGGATGGTATTGGGTAATACCCTCTCAAAATCTGCGGGTAGGTGAAGTAAAACCTGTCACGATTTTGGGCAGAGAATTAGTTATTTACCGTGGTAAAGACAGAAGAGTAGTTACTTTTGATGCCTACTGTCCGCACATGGGCGCTCACCTTGCGGAAGGCAAAGTTGAGGGTAATGCACTACGTTGTTTTTTTCACCACTGGAAGTTTGATGCTGAAGGGATGTGTATTGATATCCCATGTTTAGATGCGCCACTTTCTTTAAAGTTACAAACTTGGCCCACTGCTGAGAAGTACGGAATGATTTGGGTTTGGACTGGAGAAATACCACAACAACCCTTACCTTTTGTTCCAGAGTTAGAACAAAAGGAGTGTGATATCACCATTCATTCTCATTTCGTAATGAACTGTCACCCGAATGTGGTGATGATTAATGCGATTGATGCTCAACACCTCAATACAGTTCACAAACTGCCAATAGAAATTATTTTTGAAAGACAGGAACTGAACGAGAATGCTATTATCTTCAGTAACACTACACCTATCAAAGACAATTACTTTTTCATTAAGCTAATCCGTCTTTTCTACAAAAATGTCATAACTTACAGTATTTGCTATTGGTACGGTAGCATTGGCATTGTGACAGTTGGCCCTGATTTCTTCCATATTCACATGATGGTTGTAGTTCGCCTTCACGAAGGGGGAAAAACTGAAGGTCAAATCCTGTTTATGACTAAGAAACGTAAAGGGGTTTTTGGTTGGTTATGCAATCGAGTTGTGTTATCGCTGACTAAGATTGCAGGTAAGTACTTTCTCATGGGTGACATCAAGATTGTCCAAACAATTCAGTTTGATTTGAAAACTCCCATCAAAGTAGATCAGTCAATCATGCAGTTTATTAACTATGTTGAAAAACAGCGATCGCTAATGTGGGGAACTTGGCAAGAAGCGCGATCGCGTGATGTAGAGAGCAAGCGTGAAAAATGGCGAGACACAATGAGTAATGACTAACATCATATCTACATACTCATAATTTCGCCAAATCGAAGTCTACGGCTATAAATGCATACCCAGAGAGTACAAAGCCGTATCTTAACAGGCTAATTATTTTATAGTCAATGAAACGAACATGACATAACAACTAATAAAAGTTAAAAGTTTAACGAAATTACTTTTAACTTTTAATTTATTTTTTACTGGACTACCATATCAATAAAAAGAAGTGGCAAAGCCACTTCCTAATTCCCAGGTAGAACCTAAGTCATGAGTATAACGACTACAAAAATTTGAAATCGTATAAACAGACACCAATTAACTGAATATTTCTATATTTACAAACGAATACTGCGGCTTCCAGCATAAATTAACACACCAGGAACGGGGACTGTTGACGCTAAACCTAAATTGATGGGTTTGAGGTGTTCTGGGATGTGTAAAATCGGAATGGGGCGATCGCTAAACTCTAATTATTGAGAGTGTTAAATATAAGTAATATTTAACATAAATGAGTAGCTGTACTGGGGTTGTGATAGCGTATTATAATACGCTGCAACAATCTTGATTTTTTCAAGCAATCGTACTGATGAGTGAGCGATTGCTGACTGATTGCTTTATAGAAAGAAGTGCTAGCGGCTTTGTCTCAGCTACTCAATTGAATGATATACTTACCATGCTGAATCCAAATTATCAGAGAACCGTTAAGGAACTGCATAAGTTAGCCTCTATGTTTTGGCCTTCAGAATTATCTAGACAAGAAGCTGAACTTAGCATCATTCCAAAACTTATTGAAACTCAAGACCAATTTATTGCCATTTTGAGCGTTGATGTGTCTAGCTTAGAAGGATTATTTCAAATTGTTAATTCTTCAAATATGTCAGCAAATCTCTTCCTAAAACATTTACTCGTGCTAGCTGACTTTGGCGGTGAAATGCTTCAGCGATTAAACAGTCAATTTAACTCAATCTTCCCTTTGGCAAAGTTAGATTATTTATGGAATACACAAAATTATAACTATAGCTTTCGAGTTTTGCCTGTACTAGGTCAACTTAATAACACTAAACTTGGTATCAGTGGCAAAAAATTACTAGAAAATCAACCTCTTTCGGAACTGCACAAAGACATAATAGCCGTAGTTTTGTTTAGTGGTAGTTCTATTGATGAAAAAACAGCAGAAATACTAGCAAAGTGTGAAATCGGTAACTACATTGGTCTACCAGATAAATTGCAAAAATTTATTAAGCAAAGATATATATGGGTTAGTCGTATCACTGCTGGCTCTCAATCAAATACTTTAGGGCAAATTACTCAAACTTTGGTTAAAAAATATTTAGAAGACAACCTTGATATTCCTAATATTAATATTAAGGCAAATGGTCATTTACCTGGCATAAGTCATACCGAATCTAATGATCGTCCGACAACGTTTGATATTGTGGCTTCTAAAGAAGATAAGTATGTAGGAATAGAAGTTAGCTTTCAGGTAACTACAAATAGTGTGATCGAGCGTAAGGCAGGACAAGCTAAATCTCGCTTTGAGCAAATTGAAACACTTGGATATAAAATAGGTTATGTCTTGGATGGTGCTGGCAACTTCCAAAGAGAAACTGCTCTAAGAACAATTTGTTCATATAGTCATTGTACAGTGGCATTTTCTCTTAAAGAGCTTGATGTGCTTTGTAGTTTTTTAAAGGAATATTTTTTATAAAAACAAGTAAGCCTACGTAATATATTAAACTTTGGGATAAAAATATCTATGCCTAAAATTCGGTTTGTGGATTTATTTTCAGGAATAGGGGGAATTAGATTAGCCTTTGAACAGGCGGCTCGTTCTTTAGATATAGAAACTGAATGCGTTTTAAGCAGCGAAATCAATTTAGATGCTCAATTAGTTTATGAAAAAAACTTTGGTCAAAAAGCTTTAGGTGACATTCGATTAATTGATCAACTACCAGAACATGAATTTTTATTAGCTGGATTTCCTTGTCAATCTTTTTCTCATGCTGGCAAAAAAGAAGGGTTTGTGGATACGCGAGGTACGCTATTTTTTGAAATAACAAGATTACTTGATACCTATAAACCACAAGCTTTTATTTTTGAAAATGTCCGAGGGCTTTATAGTCATGATCAAGGGCAAACCTTAGCAACAATTAAGCATGAAATTCAAAAAAGAGGTTATAGTTTTCATGCTTTTTTACTTAATAGTGCAAACTTTGGCTTACCGCAAAATCGTGTCCGCATTTATATGGTAGGAATTTTAGATGCTTCTCCCACTTTTGATTTGATTTCTGATGTGGGGCCTAAAGACTCCCATTCATATAATCCTCAGCAGTTATCTTTGTTTTATCCACCACAAAAATCTGTGACTGTTGCCGACATTTTGGAAAGTAATCCAGATGAAAAGTATGATTGCTCACCAAAGTTTGTCAACGCATTGAAACGAATATTTAATAATGATTTAAATCGCTTACATGGGATAAGGTTGATTGATTATCGGGGTGGAAACTCTATTCATTCCTGGGATTTAGGATTGCGTGGCGAGTGTAATGCCGAGGAAATTGAACTGATGAACCGTTTCATCTTAAAGAGACGGAATAAAGAATTTGGACAAGAACAAGACGGTAAACTCTTAACTAAAGAGCAAATAGCTAGCTTTTTTAAACATCCCAATTTAGGGGAAATTTTGAATTCACTGGTTACAAAAAAATATCTAAAACTTATTAATGATAAATATAAACCTCTATCGGGTAACTTTTCATTTGAAGTCTATAAGTTTATAGATCCAAATAAGATTTCGGTAACATTGGTTGCTAGTGATGCTAATAGATTGGGAGTTTATCACAATCAGAGAGTGCGGCGATTAACTCCGCGAGAAGCTGCAAGGCTCCAAGGTTTTCCTGATAGCTTTATACTTTATCCCAATGATGATAAAGCTTATTATCAACTGGGAAATTCTGTGAGTATTAATGTAGTAAAAGCTGTGGCTCAGGAAGCGATCGCCTTTTACTCCCTGGCATTTATGCCATCTCCAGCAACACTATCCCAAGCTGCAATTTCAGCTTGATACTCTGGATCTTCAGCATCCAGCTTGAGCGCTGTAATCATTTCTGCTGCTAAAATTCGGCGGCGGTGTTCTGCCAGCAATGTATTGATATATGCACTACGATTTCCTTGTGCATACTGATCTACAAATTGTAGAATGTCTTCTTTTAAGCTAATTGTGACTTTGAGCATTTGGATAAATTTTTAGTATGATTTTATTATCATGTAATTTGCTAAGTCTATGTTTCGGAAAATAAGACATCTTCATAAATATCCGTTAAGGAACAGGCAAAATTTAGGCTGATTAACTGTAATTCTTGATTTCCTTTATAACTATATAAAACCCATCTTCCCTCAGTATTACGACGAAAACAATCAACACGTTGGCGGGTTTGACTAATTAAGACGTATTCTTGAAATACTTCTAATTCTTGATAATCAATAAATTTATCTCCTCTGTCAAAGGCTTCCGTGGATGGAGAAAGAACCTCAATAATTAAACAGGGATAACGTTTAAAATATTCAAACTTTATATCTCTTTGGTCGCAAGTAACCAGGATATCAGGATAATAGAAAATATTTAGTGATTCAATGCGAGCTTTCATATCTGTAGCGTAAAGGCGACAACCTGTACCACGAACATGATTTCTCAAAAGGGCAATGAGATTAGTTGTAATTGTCACATGGGCATCACTCGCCCCTGACATTGCATAGATTCGCCCTTGAATATATTCGTGTTTATTCAGGCTGGATTTTTCAGCTTCTAGGTATGCTTCTGGAGAAAAATAAGGGTGAAATTGGCTAAGAGTCATAAGCAATTCAAAATTCACTATTTTCAGCAATTAATATCAATCTTCTGTCTGCAATAACCAAAAGCCACTGTAAGTCATCCCGGAATCATCGGGTTGCACTAATAAAAAATGCAATCCTCGGCAATGCTTTTTTCGCTGTTCAAATGTTTGGGCTGCTGTTGTAACTTCTGGATCTTCAAATGTGGCAACAATCCATCTATCCACTAAGCCAGCTTCTAATATCAAGCCATTCGGTGCGCCAGAAATGTAGTTTAATGCCACAGTACGGGCTTGCTGTAACCACCGTGCTAAGGGCATCGATCGCCTGCCACCATAAATTACCACACCGGGGACGGGGACTGTTGATGCTAAACCTAAATTGATGGGTTTGAGATGTTCTGGGATGTGCAAAATCGGAATGGGGCGATCGCTAAATCTCGTTTCCACATCACTAGCAGCTAGAGTCGCAAAACGCCATTGTTCTCCCCAGAGGTTTTCTGGTAATGGTGCTGGGGGTGGTTTATCCAGCGTTGAGGGATACTGCTTTTCTTCTAACCACTGCTTTAATGCCAGAGTGTGGCGGGTAGGTTCGACATTAATACCTAAATTGCGTCCAGCCGCCTCAATTAAACTTAGAGACTGAGGACGAAATACCTGAATTACATTGGGTAATTTTTCCCCAGATGCTAGCTCAAGTTGAGCAGCAACCCAACTCGAATTCGCTGCTGATTGGAGACAGGTAGCTTCATATTCAAAACTGCGAGTTGCGTCACAAATCAACAACTCCCATAAAACTTGTCCAGATGCATCTGGCAACGGACGACGATAAAAATCAACCTGCCAAATTTTCATAGGTGGGGAGTAGGGAGTGGGGAGTGGGG
>NZ_WBKM01000169.1 GCF_015714725.1 Nostoc sp. WHI | reverse complement strand
CTCACCCGTCCGCCACTAAATCCGAAGATTTCGTTCGACTTGCATGTGTTAAGCATACCGCCAGCGTTCATCCTGAGCCAGGATCAAACTCTCCGTTTTGGTTTGTTTGTAGCTCAATAGCTGCTCTTTTTTAACTTCAGCTTAGTTATCTTTAATTTGCTTGACGCAAATCACTTGCTGTATAATCGCTTTCAAACTATAATATTTTCAAGGTTCGGTGTTCCTCCAGCGTCGCTTTGTTTCGCTTCGCTTCAGGCACTTATTCAATATAACGAACCTCCTTTATCTTGTCAACTATTTTTCCAAAATATTTTTTGGACTCTTTTATTGTCCCTTGAAACTGCCCACAGTGCGGGGTTGTAGGCAACAATGGTTTATGCACTGTGCTGAGTAAGGAAAGGTGAAGCGTGAATTTTCAGTCGGTAATAGGTTTATTGCATGAGTTTTGGGGCGATCGCGGCTGCTTGATTGCCCAGCCTTACGACATTGAGAAGGGGGCAGGTACTAAGAATCCCCATACATTTTTAAGAGCATTGGGACCAGAACCGTGGGCTGTGGCGTATGTTGAACCTTGTCGTCGTCCGACGGATGGGCGGTACGGCGAAAACCCCAACCGCTTCCAACACTATTATCAGTATCAAGTTCTGATTAAGCCGTCACCAGATAATATCCAAGAAATTTATCTTGATTCGTTAAGGGTTTTAGGCATTCGTCCTGAAGACCACGATATTCGGTTTGTAGAAGATAATTGGGAAGATGCGACAGTGGGAGCTTGGGGCACTGGGTGGGAAGTATGGTTAGATGGGATGGAAATTACTCAATTTACTTACTTCCAACAGTGTGGGGGAATCGATTGCCGCCCTGTGTCGATCGAGATTACATACGGTTTAGAGCGATTGGTGATGTATCTCCAGGAAGTGGAGGGAATTACTAAGATTCATTGGACGGACAACATTACTTATGGTGATGTTTACCTCCAGGCAGAGATTGAGCAGTGTACCTATAACTTTGAAGCGTCAAATCCTGAGTTGCTACTGACACTATTTAATTTGTATGAGCAGGAAGCTACCCAATTGACGGAGCGAGGATTGGTCTTGCCTAGCTTAGATTATGTAATGAAGTGTTCGCACGCGTTCAATCTGCTGGATGCTAGAGGTGTGATTTCGGTGACGGAGAGAACTCGCTATATTGCTAGGATTCGGCATTTGGCTAGGAAGGTAGCTCATTTATATGTCGAGCAAAGGGAGAAGTTGGGTTTTCCATTGCTCAAAGATTTAAAACCAGTCATACAGGCACCTGTTTGACAGCCAGTCTTACCACAACCTGTTTCAGAGTCTATGGTTAAATCTCGTTTCCAATATATTATTGATTGGTTGTTTTTGATTCCAATCGTCTCTTATGTTTTTTGGGTAATACTTTCATTCTTTTGATAAAAGAGTTGATGTGTAAAAGGATGCAGGGCTTCCAGATACTAGCTACCTGACTCAGTAAGAGGACGTTTTTAAAGTCAAATTTATTACTTGCCTGAGTGATTATAAGTCGCGGCTACACAGACAAAACCTATCTCCGCAGATTAGTAAACCTTTGATTTTGCATTCTCTAAGCTAGGTATATCTTTATGATGTAGCTATTACTAAAGGTCAAAAATACCCTTAAATTTTGAGTCTAGAACATTAAGGCCACAAGGATAAGGTCCGCCTGTGCGGGCTTTGTTTGTATAAACTTGATGGACTAGACTTCAATACGCTTGGGTTAACGCTTAACTCTTTGTCAAAGTCAATTGTTTTAACGAACTGCCTTCTCTGCGAGAGGCTTCCGCCAACGTGCAGCGTCTCGTAGAGAAGGAGGCAAAAGAAGAGAAGGAATAAATGCTTAACTCGACTGTATTGGACTATACTTCATCACAAGCATAAAAAATTTTCGGCGTTGCTGATTAAATATATGAAAAGCTCACGCAAAAACGCTTCAGGCGCAGACAATAAGAGTTTGGAATATTTGATTTTTGAATTTCATACCCAAATTCAGCAACGCCAATTTTTCTTTATTGCCGCCGTAGCTATTTTTAAGTTAGCTGCAAATTCGGGTTGTCAGGTGCTTTTACAAAAAATCTTATGATTCAAACCAGTGGTGTAATTATTTGTCTTGGCTATATTTTCGGGTTGCTGTTTACAGCAGTTCCTTGGGGTGGTGTGTGGATTTTGGTTCTGGGGATAGTGGGAGCAATTGTTTTTAGAAGACGCACCATCCTACGGCAATTTGCTCAGAAACCAGAAAATGCTGGAAGCAAAACAAAGGCGGTGCCTAATAACTGGCAAACTATTCCCCATCCGCGAATATGGCTAGCTGCTGGCTTGGTGGGGTTGTTAGCATCTCTGTATTTTCAATGGCGAGTGCCACAACCGGGTGCAAAAGATATTAGTCAGTTCGTTCCGCCTGGAAATAGCAGTAATCAAGAGCAATTAGTGATTGTTCGCGGCGAAGTGGCGAGTAATCCCCGCTTAACTCGCAGCCAGCGAGGACAATTTTGGCTGGAAGTGACTCAGCTAGATGAGGTCAAAAATGAAAAAGGTTCAGCAAGTGTCCCAAAAGGGGTTACAGGCAAACTGTATGTGACAGTGCCTATACTTCAAGCTACTGGATTATATCCTAGTCAACAAATTGCTGTGACTGGGATTTTGTACAAACCAAAGGCGGCTTCCAATCCTGGTGGTTTTGACTTTCAGAAGTTTCTCAAGCAAGAAGGAACGTTTGCCGGTCTAATTGGACGACAAATAAATGTTTTGGATCAGGAACGTAAATGGGGATGGTGGCAAATTCGGGAGCGAATTGTGCGATCGCAAGTTCGTTGGTTGGGTATCCCGGAAGGGCCTCTTGTCAGTGCAATGGTTTTAGGTAGCAAAGCTGTTGATTTACCCTACGATATCCGTGACTTATTTATACAAGCAGGATTAGCTCATGCTTTAGCAGCTTCTGGGTTCCAAACTTCTTTGATTTTGAGTGTGATACTACAGTTAACGAGGCGGACAAAGAAAGGAACGCAATTTACCCTTGGCTTTTTGGCTTTGATCATTTTTCTGAGTTTAACAGGTTTTCAACCTGCGGTTCTCAGAGCCGTAATTATGGGTTTTGCAGCATTAGTTGGTTTGCTATTAAAAAGGAAGGTAAAACAGTTCGGATCATTACTATTAGCAGCAACTCTGTTATTGGTGTTTAATCCTCTATGGATTTGGGATTTAGGTTTTCAATTGAGTTTTTTAGCAACACTGGGATTAATCGTAACAGTACCCCCATTAGTCAATCGCCTAGCATGGCTACCACCTGCGATCGCTGCTTTGATTGCTGTTCCCCTAGCTGCCACTATTTGGACTTTACCTGTGCAACTTTTTGTTTTTGGGGTTGTACCATCTTATAGTTTGTTACTGAATGTGTTTAGTACTCCATTAATTTCGATCATTAGTATAGGTGGAATTATTAGTGCGATCGCAGCATTAATTTGGACTCAGGCAGGAAGCTTTCTCGCTGGGGTGTTGCATTACCCTACTGATTGGCTAATTAAACTGGTGGAATTTTTTAGTAAGTTGCCAGGAAATTCTGTTGCTGTAGGCAGCATATCTACTTGGCAACTTCTAGCAATTTATGTACTGATTATACTGGTTTGGTTAGTGCCTTGGTGGCAGAGGCGGTGGTGGTTTGCTAATGTGATTGCGATTGGTTTAGTATTTATTCCTCTTTGGCATTCTACAAATACGTTGTTTAGGATAACGGTATTAGAATCTGGTACGGAACCAATTGTAATTGTTCAAGATAGAGGTACTGTAACTGTAATTAATAGTGGCGATGAAGGGACAGGACGTTTCACAATTCTACCGTTTTTGCAACAGCAGGGTATAAATCAAATCAATTGGGCGATCGCAACTGATTTCCAAAGCAATGAAAGCAATGCTTGGTTGGAATTACTGCAACGTTTACCAATCAAAAATTTTTATGAATATTCCCCCAAGTCAGAAAATTCCATTGCAACTCAGGCAATTCAACAAGAATTACAAAAGTATCAGGGTTCTTACCAATCGCTGGCAGTTGGTCAATCTGTGAAAACGGGTTCAATAGTGGCACAATTAATCAACGATCAATTGCCTATCTTACAATTGCAAATTCTAGATCAGAATTGGTTATTAGTAGGTAATGTCAAGTCTAAAGAGGTACAGCAACTAGTGAAAAATGGGAGTTTGCCTCGTCCACAAGTGCTATGGTGTGCCCCTCAGTCATTAAAAGACTTAGTTATTGCTCTGCAACCAAAAGTAGCGATCGCTTCTTCTGCTAACTTTGATCCAAAAACTTTATCTGAACTGAATAAAAGCCAAACAAAACTATTTTTTACAGGACGAGATGGAGCTATTCAATGGACACCCAATGGTCAGTTTGAAGCGTTTATTGAAGCAACAGAAAACAAATCCTCAATTTTATAGATAACTCACAAATAAGTAAATTCAAAAGCCCTTTTAAATTAGTAAATGCGACTATGCTATTGTTATACTTGATACTTCAAAATTTATCTACTCAAGCTGATAACAAGCTAATCTGTTAACTTATTAGTACATTTTCGGTTCTTTTGAATAGTTGTAACAAATGATTATAATAACATTGAAGATATAGAGCAATCTAAAAATTTGGCATTGGTAAAAATTAATATTATAGCTTTTTTTGGCTTGAATAAGCGGTGGAGACGCACATTGATGCGCCCCTAATAATCATAAGGACAATGAATTTAATTGGCACCTAAGGCTCAGTTTCCTGTGTCTGTGCGTCGATAATTACACTCCAGTCATCGTTTTTCACAGCAGCTTCAAGTTGACGCCGACGTTCAACTTCAGTCGCATCTATTGTTTCTGACTCTTTAGAAAGGGTTGTGTCAGCCATTGCTTTCCGCAGTTTTAGCTTTTTCTCCTCGTAGACTTGACGTTCAGTCTCTGACATTACCGCCTTCACAGCTTCGCCTACTGTGCTAGCCCACATTCCGCTTTCGGAAGCATTACCAGGTGGTGTGCTTTCGAGTTCTGCTAGCCACGCTTCTCGCAAATCTTCCATTTCCTGACGCTTGGGGAACTTGAATGCTTGCACACGCACAAAGGCACACTTTTGCTCGCCATTTTGGGTAACATGACCGTTTAGGGAAAGCAACACATTCCGAGAATAGCCAATGTGCTGCGTGCGACGTTCTGCGTCCAACACTGCGTAAACACCTGCAATTTTAGCGTTCTGAGGAAACGTACTCCAAGCCTCAAGGCCAATGATTTCAGTACCATTGTTTGCCAGTTCAGGAGTTATACTCACCTCAATGGGCGCGTGTTCGTCATCAGAACTATACAAAAAGTCATGTAGTCCACGGTGGTTTATGGGGACATTTTGATGTTCAATTGGCGGGTTGTGCTGAGTTTCCATTGCAGTTTATCTCCGAGTTATTAAATAGCGATGTCTACGACGACCTTTGCTTACGCAAGCAAATATATGCCTTTAGAATATTGAAACTTAAATCTACTCACATCCCCAAATTCTTCTTCTTAAAGATTTCAACAAAGCGAAAACAACTATTAAACCTTATATGTATCAATTGATGCCTAAAAATTGGATATTCATCAAACAGCGACTGACCCCTTATTTATTTTTACTACCCGCCTTAGTTATTTTGGGGTTAACTGTCTTTTGGCCTGCACTGCAAGCGTTTTACCTCAGCTTTACTAGCTATGAAGATATTGCCCAGCCGCCACAATGGATAGGTTTCGCCAACTTCCTCAAGCTTTGGAAAGATGCGGTTTTTTGGAAAACCTTGGAAAACACTTTTCTATATCTTGTGGGTGTAGTACCAATTTTGGTAATTTCTCCCTTAGTGCTAGCAATTTTGGTAAATCAAAAACTACGAGGGATGAATTGGTTTAGAGCAGCGTACTACACCCCAGTGGTAATTTCAATGGTGGTTGCGGGAATAGCTTGGAAATGGCTGTATGCAGAAAACGGATTACTCAATCAGTTCCTTAAAACTTGGGGTATTTTTCCAGAAGGTATACCTTGGCTAACTAGCCCAGCAAAAATTTTTGGCATTGTACCAATTTCTCTGGCTAGCGTGATGGCTGTAACCGTGTGGAAGGGACTAGGCTACTACATGGTGATTTATTTAGCGGGGTTGCAATCAATTCCCGCTGATGTGTACGAAGCCGCAGCCATTGATGGCTCTGATGGGATTAGCAAACATTGGGATATCACCATACCTTTGATGAAGCCGTATCTAGCACTAGTGGCGGTGATTTCGGCTATATCTGCGACTAAAGTCTTTGAAGAAGTATACATTATGACCCAAGGGGGGCCACTCAGTAGCTCGAAAACAATTGTTTATTATCTATATGAACAAGCATTCAATAATTTGGAAATTAGTTATGCTTGCACAATTGGGCTAGTGCTATTTTTGATAATTCTATGTTTATCAATTTTGCGATTAGTTATTAATCAGCAGGGGGACGATAATATCACAATCTGAGATTGACTTAATTTAAATATATTAACTTTAGAAAAGTTATCTGTTATCAGCCACGATAAACTGAAACTATTCAAATATCCAGAGTGCATAAAAACAGACACAATTAGTCAGCAGCAGTTGGAAGCGATGTTTGGATTAATATTAAGTTCGGCAAATCACTTACGATATGTCATTGCGAATGTAACGTACTCCTGCCCAGAAGCAAGCTACGCGCTTGCGTCTCATAGAGAAGTGGAATGAAGCAATGGCAAGGCTTTGGGATTGCCGCGCGACCCTCGCAATGACATAAGTATTAAGCTGACTTTTCCCGTTAAGTCTTGAAAAGCTTGCTCACAAAGGATTTAGGGCAAATTAGAAGGTTTGCAGTAAAATAAGCCAAGCGTGGTATCAGAGGCGACAAATCATGTTGGACTGGTGGGAGAAAAATTTTGCGACTTGTGAGTTAGGCGATCGCCGATTGAATGAACGTGCAATGTCAATTGGTTTTGCTTGAAGTCAAGGATTTGGCAAAGGGCTGTCAGAAATCTTCAACGGAGGAACTGTACTCAAAAGGGCTTATGAGTTTTTGCAAACCCCAAAGTGGAATTTTCGAGACTAATCGAACCGCACTGTCAAATGACGGCGGAAACTGTTGCAGAATACGATGTAGTGCTGTGTGTTGGAGACACCACTTTTCTTGATTATGGCAGGATTGTAGAAAAACTTGTAACTAAGCACACGCGAGTAATTCATGTTTTCGACAGAGAAGGTGATATCACAGAAGTTTTCGATAAAATTCGTCAACTTCAACACACGGGTGTCGTAGTTCGTGCCGCTCATAACCGGAGCTTAGATTCTGATAGTGAAGTGTTAACAGCTGGTTGGGCTG
>NZ_WBKM01000148.1 GCF_015714725.1 Nostoc sp. WHI | reverse complement strand
AAAAAAAACTTATGGTTATCAAGAACGAGATGAAATTAAACGGCAAGAGTTTAGAGAAGAGATAGCATTGTATAAACCAGAGAAAATAGTTTATATAGATGAAGCTGGAATGGATAATAGAGAAGATTATGGCTATGGTTGGAATAGCAAGGGTGAGCGTTTCCATGCACTCAAAAGTGGCAGGAGAAAAGGTCGAGTTAATATGATTGCCGCATATTGTAATGGGAATTTATTTGCTCCATTTACTATTGAGGGAGCTTGCAACAGAACTGTATTTGAGACTTGGCTAAAAACTTGTTTAATACCAACGCTAAAATTAGGACAAATAGTAATTGCAGATAATGCTACATTTCATCGCGGTGGACATATTAAAGAATTAATTGAAGCAGCAGGCTGTCAATTAAAATATTTGCCATCCTATTCACCCGATCTTAACAAAATTGAGCGATGTTGGTCATGGTTAAAAAGTCGAATTCGTAAACAGCTAATTCAATTTGACTGCCTTCGCAGTGCTATGGAAGATGTTCTTGGTACAGCGTCCTAACCAACCTGGCGGCTGCTATATTTTGGAACGATCGCCGCCTCAGTCACCGCCGGAATTGTCGCCGATGCCCCAAAGCGATAGCTTTTCAATGTGGAGTCAAAGCGACTCAGGGCAATATCGGTTGCGATCGCATCTCGGCGCGATCGCACTATTTCCCGGTTACGTTTGGTGTCCTTTAGTCCAGTGGCAATAAAAAACTGCTTGCCAAGACCACGAACTCGAAAGCGGATGATTAGCTTGCCGGAGCGAGAATCGGCGCTGATCCACATGTCCTCGTCATTCTTCGGCATCTGCTACGTAAAAATCTTTACTATACGTATCTTTGTAGATGGTGCAAAAAATCTCTCTTTCCTCTGGTTCCACCTTGTCTAAATCTTCCTCGTCGTCTGTGGCGATCGCAATTTGAGCAGTAATTGTAACCGTGTATTCCTCTGCATGATCGTCACGTTCGGAGACTTCTGCTTTAATGACTTCGCACGAGCAAATCTGTATCCATTCGTAATCCACCACGTCACTAGGGGGACATTCCCCTACAACTGCTTTTGTTGTGTCATTAAGTGGATCTTCGCACTCGTCCCACACGTAACTAATATGTCCGGCAGGGGCATATTCTTTCAAAATATAGTCCCGCGCTACGTTGCATAGCTGCTCATCCGTTACCAGGTTCATGTGCGATCGCCTCCACTCTCTAAGCAGAAATCATCCACCCCTCGGACTTGCAGCCTCTCACCTGTAGGCGAGTGGAAGACATACCAGTTTGTAATCGGCGGACTAGGAATTTCCACCAGCCGACAATTTTTAATCCATATATAGTCTTCCTCGCCAAGCTGCCTAACTCGATAGCTCGCTGGAGAATCTGGAAGTTGGGTGGACTCCCAGTATTGAATCTCTAGCGTTGCTAACTGTCGAGCTTCTTGTAAATCCGTGGGATGAACTTGTTGGGTGGTCGTACTACCGTCCGCGAACACGTAATTAATGGTAGCCTCAATGTATCGTTTAAGCCGTCTATTTATAGTGATGGTTGCTGTACTATTACCTAGTTTCCCATCGGAGGAGATAAAGGTGTGATCACTGTCGTCTATGGGGATTTGTAACGGAATGTTGCGGTCATTCTGATCCGGTGGGCGTGGATCAGAAAGTGGATCAGAAAGCGGATCAGAAAGTTTTCCTTGATTTATATGATTTGTAGCCTTTTCTGATCCGGGGTCGGCATTTTTAGAGAAATTTTTCCCAAAACCATTTTGAGGATTTTGGGGGGGTGTGGATCAGAAAGGGCTGGAATGCCTGCAATTGGCGGAAAACTTTCTGATCCATCCGTAGGATCAGAAAGTAGAAGTGGTGGATCAGAAAATGTGGTGGGCGGATCAGACTTTTGTTGGGTGTCGTCGTTGCCCGCTTGAGTTGCAATGTGTTTATTATAACTTGGCAGAAAATACCTTTGGGGTTTCCCTTTACGAGCAATGCATTCTTTTTTGTAAATCACCCCATCCTCGGCCAGTTGAAACAGCGCTCGGCGGATGCTGTCTGAATTCCCGCCAATTTCATGGGTAAGCTCCTCTACCTCATAGGCTGTCCCCCGATGAATTTCCAAAAATTCTAAGATCCGGTCTTTTAATACGGTGGTATCTCCCATTTCTCCTTGCTTTCCTAAGCAAATCCAGCTTTTATCCTCTGGGCAGAATTGCAGCTTATATGTAGCAGGAGCTCGCGATCGCGATTTTTCAATAGTTAGTAATCTACCTGTGCCATCGCTAGGGGCTTCTTGGGAAGTATCTCTTTCTAATTTCCAGACCTCCGAAACACTGGCGAAAATAGCTGACGAGCCTCTAGTCTCCCCTGCTTTATTGGCATGGTGGATGATTAATATAGTGATGCCAAGTTCTTGGGCAATATCCTTGAGTCTGAGAATGGGACGGGCGTACTCCACATCATTTTCACTAAACAAGCTGTTTTTATTGACTGTGCTTAGGGAGTCAATCAAGACAAATTGCACTCCCAAGCGTTTAATTTCTTCCCTGAGTGACTCGCTATGATCAACAGTCCACTTGGATTTAAGATAAATTTCCATTGTGTCTTCATAGCCCCTGGATTCTAGTACTGATATGGTGTCGTTTGGAGCTTCATCGGTCTGGACATAAAGTAATTTGCATTTATCGTTGACCGGAAACCCGCCCCAAGCTTTACCAGTGGCTAAGTGCAGTCCCAGGTCGTAGGCAATCCGCGTCTTGCCCTCTCCCCCTTTGGCGTACAGCAAGACTACTTTGCCTTTGGGAAGTAACCCGTTCATGTGCCATTCATTGACCAATTGACCGTATTTGGTCTTAAATTCAGCTAAGGTCATACCTGGCTCATTCTCTTCTTTTAGGAGCGATTGATAGTAAATCGTCTCCAGTAGGGCAGGGGTCATTTTATTGCCGATCCTTTGGGACAGGTAATGCATTTTTACCATTCTCAAACCTGGATCTTCTACAGTTAATTGAATTTCTCTAACTGCTCTAACTAATCTGTTGTATTGCAAAACATCCTGATCTTGTTCTGCGGTAATCGCTAAGAGGTCAGTCATACAAGCTGACTCCTCTTTAATGATTGACATGATCTCAGGTAATTCTATTTCGGTTGAATATCCAAGATTCAGTGAGTTATTTCCAAATTTGATTAGTTGCCGACGAATTGCTTTACTAATAACTAATTCAGCCAGGGCATCAATATTAATAGCTGAAGCGGTTCTGTCAACTAAAGTAGCAAGCTTGTTTCTGCCGCCACTACGTAAAAGAAGATGGTGATCTGTTAACCAGCTAGTAACAGTTAATAGGGTAATTGGTTGGTGCTTTTTGGCTAGTGTCAGGCAAGCTTGATAAATATCTGCGTGTGCTGAAATGTAAAAATGCTCTGGTTTAAGTTTGTCCCAAATTCTGTAGATAGCCTCTGGGTCAAGCATGATGCCGCCTAGTACTGCTTCTTCGGCCTCTATATTTTGTGGTAGTAACTTATCAGATTGGGATTCAAATCTGAGTGAAGATTCTGTGAAGGAGGAATGCAACATTAGTTTTGTCCTCCCTTGAAAGATGCTATCATTAGCAATGAAATAAAGTATTTGAAATTTTCGTTTACAATGTGGTTTTTCTGGGTAATGGGTGAACATTCACCCAGATTTTTTATTGGTGATTTCATTTTTTTATCTCCGGTAATATTGTTTACAAGTGGTTAAAATGGAATGTGATCAAAAACACTAACATTAATGATTTCTCCGTGCTTCTTTCTCAACTCGACGAATTGTAGAAATGCGCTCCAGCGATAGTAGAAACACAATCTAGGGCTATTCACAGTGAGACTTAATTGCTTCGGCTCTAGGGAGTCGTTGATACTCAGTCTTGCTGACATGGGAACAAGCTGTATTTGAAATTCCCAAAACTTTGGGGAGTGCATGGCTGCCCATAGCCAGAATCTCAAAAATACCCAGTGATCTTTAGTTCTGGTCAGGTTGATCATCAGCTTGCTCTCGTGCGGCTATCAGTTTTTGGGCGCCATCAGCTAAGACCTCAAGAAATGCAGGGTTTGGACCAAGGAGTTTTGGCTGCATCTCCAACACCGCCGCGCACAGTAGCATTGCTTCGTGTCTTAAGAGTATTGGTTGTAGCGAGTGGATAAAATCTACAAGGTTATATAGTTCCATCCCAAGCTGTTGTGCTGCCTGGTTCTCTCTAGCAGTTGCAAATTGGATCATGTCCGGGGTGACTACGATCGCTGCTTTAATTTCTTCGTCTCTGGTCATAAGCTCAGTGGGTGCTTGGTCATGAGTTAGGAGTTATCGGTAACGTCTTCAAAAGTTAGATAGACTCGACTATCTTTTTGATTTGGGGGGCGGCAGACGTAAGGTGAGGATTTCTCAATCAATCTCAGCCCATTGTCTACGGCGGTTTCTATGAACAAATCAGCAGCCTGATCTACTTTGTCGGTCGCTGCCCATACCCGAATTCGGATTAGTTGGGTGGCTTCCTTGGCTGGGGTGTCGTCTCGGAGCCATTCGCGCTTTTTGGAGTCCCAAAACCAGCCCAATCGGTTTAGTTCGCTGTAGATTTCATCCTGTGTCCTGTGAGGAAAGGTTAGTATTTCGCAGGCTTCGGAGTATTTCTTTGTTCGCTTCATTTAGTAGTCGTCATCAATAATTTCTGCTTCGGAAACGGATTCGTGTTCGATCGCTGGACTAAGCAAGCCGCGAAACAAAGGCATGGGCGGCGCGTCTGTCTTTATTCCTTGTGTTTTTAAAAATTCGGCTGTAGCATCCCATTCGCGGCGTAATATCGCAAGTCTTCTCTCAATCTCGTTACATTCCGCTCTAAGGTCGTGTTTTTTCTGGTAAAATTCCTGAGCTTTTGGCCCCACTGCTTCTACTGCGTCCTTTCTGGCTTTTTCCACTGCCTCTGCAACAGTTTCACCTGGTTCTAGTTCTCCGGTGAAGCCGATTCTTTCATTTGAGTAATCGCCAATGGAAATCAGGAAGTGAGCGTGGATTAGTTTGATTTTCATGTGTTTACTTGGTTGTTGGTCATTTGGGATTAGGGTAATCTGGTGGCTGGTCAACTTCGGAAAGTTGCAGGTAAAGAAGAAAGTTATCTAATTCGTCGTAGGTCAAGAGCGATCGCGATCGCTTTCCATAAAACCTGATCAATAGCTCTCGACCTTGTTCTGTTGTCCAACCTAATCGCTGCATTTCAACATCTGTCTTCTTTATTAGGTTGTTGAAGTTTTCGTCTGTTGACATTGGGCATTGGGTATTGGGTATTCGGAGAGGGAATCCTGGATGCATCATTGGGGGCGATCGCACTTCATTACTCGGCAGGGGTGAAATCAACGTAATAGTCAACTCCTACAGAAAACTGAGCCAATGCTAGTGGGTTGTCGATTTGGAGTGTAATCGCTCCGGCGGGTGTCGCTTTCCAGAAAGTCAGGTTTTCTGGATTTGGTGGATCGGTGGTTACTGGCGTCAAAACAATTTGTGCTATTCGAGTTGCAGGATAGAAGTCTTTGACTTGGCAGGTGAATTTAGCTCTGACAGTCATTGTTTTGATTCCTTAGTTATTAGGGGGTTGGTAATTCGGGGAATGCTTAGGAAAGGCGGATCAAGTTTGCAGCTTGAGCCGCCATGTTCTAAACCGAAAGAGACAATCGAAAATGAATGATTTTGAATTGAATGATGATGATGTTGTGTTTACTGGCGACGATACATCACCTAATTTCGGATTAACTTCCACGTTTAAACTGAGTGAGTTGACGAAAGCTTATAAAAGATGGGCGGCGGGAAATAGCAATAGCGGTCAGCCTCACCCTCACGCTAAATGGTTCACGAAAGAGGGAGTTAAGTGCCAGTTTTTGCGTACCCAAGGAGGTGGCTGGAAATCAGGAAAACTCATGTTTCGGTTGGAGTTTATCCCAGATGAACCAGAAGTTTCACAGCAAGAATCTTCTAAAAGTCCCACTGACCCAAACTCACCTTCGGCTGACCTCCGATCGCAACTAGATGACTTGCAATCACGCCTAGAGGAATAACTCACAGATACGTCGCCTAATGATGAGTAGGCAATCGCAAACAATAAAGTCGTCCTACCTAATTGGTGGGACGACTTTATTCTGTATGAACTATATGAACTATGTCTGCCAAGCTTTCAGGAATCCGCTTTAGGCTTTCAATTCTATCTCTTACTTTCTCAACTTGTTTCTGGTGGTAGTAACGCTGCTCTTCATGGTAGGCCAGCTGCTTTTCGTTTTCATCAACTAGCTGGCTAATTATTTTCCCAGAGATTCTACTATCTGTCCATTCTCCTCCGAAAGCGACATCTGGCTCGTCGCTATGCTTTCGACCAGTTGCGATCTCGTAGTCCCTAAGTTCTCCGCCAAAAGTCGGAATAACTCCCATGCTTCTGGGTTCACTTTTAATGTGACCAATTTGGTTACTCCCCTCTTGTTGGGGCGGCCTCTGCTTACCATTGTTTATTTTTTCCATACCCGACACCCTATTATTGCATATCCATAAATACGATATTGATTTAGTATATACGAATATACTATTATCGCAAATATAACGTATATTCGTAAATACGTTATTTCCTCAGACAAACCCGGCAGAGATAGCAGCCTACCAGGGGAGACTGGCAACTAAACCAGGATGCAACCGACATGACGACGATTAGAGAACTAATTGAGAAGCTGCAAGAATTCCCGCCGGAAGCGGAGATACTCATCGAGGACATCGAAAGTGATCAACAGTTTTTCATCATGAGTTTCAGCCAAGAATTTGGACGTTTATTGATCGGCATTGGTAGTGAGCAGGAGCCAGAGCCGGAAGAGGAAGAGCCAAAATGATTGATCCAGACAGTGTAATTTACCCAAACTACCTAATCTCCCCATCCGACGATCTACCTGACCTAGGTGATAACCTCGACGACGCACCACCATTCCGCGATTGTGCAGATTGCGAGGGCAGAGGGTTTCTGTACGGCGATTCAGGCTGGATTTGTCAGACTTGCGACGGGGACGGAATTGTTGAAAATTATTAACCATTGACAACTGCGATCGACCTACGACCTATAGCACTTATGAAAACACTAGACACCGAGGCAGTGACAAATCACTCCTCCGCTTACCTGAAATCATTGCGGGACAAGTACGGACAGGATTTCGAGGGATTGAGCGATCGAGAAAGGCTTCATCTGATCAGCCAGATGGCTGATGGATTAAAAATGAAGTTTCCCGGCAGGACAAGAGATGAAATTTTTGAAGTGGGAAGTTACTTAACTCGAAATACAACTTTGAGTGATCGGGTTGCATTGATCGAATTACTCATTGGACAAATTAGAGAAACGAGTTGTGTCAATGACAAAACCACTAACTTGCTGGCAACTAATGAGCCAAATCAGAAAGGGCTTGGGGAAAAATCATCGTAAGAGTGAGTTCATCCTTCCTTATTTGGAGCGAAAAGGCTGGGTTGAGCGAAAAGATCCCCTTGAATACAAATACTCATTACGTGAAGGCGTTAACCCAACGCCAGCCGACGTCCAGCAAATTGTAGAGGAGCTAAGAAAATGACCAACAAACCTTTTTTACTCCGCGTAGACGAGGATACGATTATCAACGTTGACCAGGTGGCAGCGATCGAGCGTAAAGGACAGAACCTGATCATTACCCTGACTTCACAGGACGGCAAAGAAATTTTCTTGGAAGATAAAACTGCTCAAGTTGTTTGGGCTTACCTCTCTTCTCATTTGATGTGCAATTACCCCGCCAAGGACATTAAAAATCCAGGGTGAAGCGATCGCCCTGGAAGTAAAAATCTATAACTCAAAGCAGGAGTAAATGACCAACATCTTAACAGAAACAAACCGACTCAACATCGTTGCACACGTCCAGAAAACCTTTAACCGGAGTCAGGCAACTGGTTTGAACTGCCTAATCTTTTTAGCGCTGCGGGAACAGACCACCGTTAAATACCAGCATGAAGAATGGGGCTTTGACGACATCTCCGAACAGATCGTTACCTCGTGCGATCAGTTTGACGACGACGAGTTGATCGCCCTAGCAGCCGACATTGCCACGGGATTGCTAGAGGAATTAGTCGCAGACCAGCAAAAAGGCGATCGCTCTCAGCCATCGCCACAGTTGAAACTTCAGCAGAACATTAAATGACCGCGTTGACACACCTTCTTGCCTATATCTACGAGAATTTCAGCCGCTCTGAAGCCACTGGACTTAATTGCCTAATCTTTCTGGCATTGCACCGAGAAACCACCGTTCTATACCAGCGTCAGACAATGGGCTTTAGCGAAGTCCCAAGTCAGGTTATTCAGTGGTGCGATCAGCTTGAAGGCGACGACCTTTTGGAAGTAGCGAAACAGATCACACTCAACTTATTAGAAGTTAAAGTGAGCGCCGAGGCGATGGATTCTTGACCACATAAACAAACCCTACAGTGATGAACACTAACGCATACATCCAACCGCAAAACGGACACCACGGGAATAAAGCCGTTAACCCGCAGTATCCGCAGACAGGACAAACAAGAGCGCGAATTGTCTTTGACGGTGGCAACCGCTTTATAAAATGGCTAGATGCAGACAACAAACTGCGGTGTATTCCCAGCTGCGTCAAAGAGCTTTCAGAATACCAGTGGAAGCGATTAAAATACGATTCCCACTCAGTCTTTATTGAAGTTGACGGCAGACGTTTTGTAATCGGTAAACTAGCCCAAGAACTAGGCGGTGAACCAACTTTTCAGAAAGACAAGTGTGAATTAGCCGAAATATTGGTACTAGTTGCTATCAAACCCAGCCCAGGCTTTAACCATATTCGAGTTGAAAAACTGTGCATAGCTTTGCCCAATTCTCTCAACGATGACGACGTAGCCTCGGTGCAACGGATTGCTAACTACCCATTACGTGAATTTATTCGCAACGGACAAGAAATTACCTACACAGTTCTTCATGTAGAACCCATTGATGAAACTTACCCCGCATTCCTTTACGCCCAAAAGCAGGGATTCTACCAGTTTCCAGAAGCCAAAAACGCAGTTTGGGACATTGGCGGCGGCACATCAATCGCTCGACTTTACACCCAGAACGGCACACTAATCCACGATGCCGAAGTGATTTTACCGGGAACTAAGCAGTTAGCCCAGCAGATAGCCACCGAACTCAAAGAAGCCCACAACCTTGCCTACTCCCCTGAACTACCTGAAATCATGGACGCAATCGAGCGCCGCGATTACCTCTACGGCATTGACTGCCTTGATTTTTGGGAAATCTACGACCGCAGCGCTTCCCACTGGGTAGAAGCTGCACGATCCGGAATTCGTTCAAAGTGGGCCAGTTATATGTCACAACTCGGTCATGTTCTCGTCGTCGGTGGCAGCGCTGAACTGGCCCAAGCCAGCACCGAAAAAGTTCACTTTGTCAGCACCGTTAACCCGTTGTCTGAGGATGGTGACAATGAAGCTTGATCTTATGACAGTGCTGTTAACGGCTAGCACTGGTACAAGTTTACTATTTGGTAGTGGCAACATCACCAGCACCTTTAATTCTCTAGGCAACGCCAAAGAGATGATGCAAACAGCCACAGCGAAGAATAACGAGCTACGAGCCAGCCAGCAAGCCGTTAAAAATCAAGCTGCGATCGCCGAAGAACGCTACAGAAACGGGTGTTTAGTTCTGCTGTACAAAGGGCAATTAGTGGCGATCGCCCAAGGCAAGCCAGTCTACGACCCCGTAACAAAACAACCACTACCAAAAAGAACGGTAGTTTGCGACGGATACGGAACTACGGGGATTCTAGAACCGCGAGATTTTGATGGCGATGGCAAATTTAAGCCCGTTATCACTTCCGAGGCTTTTACGGGCAACAGCCCGTTAATCAAGCAATCCCTTGAAAACAATAGGAGAGCCGCGTATCAATGACCACATTTTTTAGACGCAAGAAAATTAAATTTAACCTCTCCAAAACTGCTCTCAAAATTGCTTCCTGGGGTGCGGTTGGCTTAGGATTGTGGATTTGTTACCTAAACATCAGCCCTTATGCCTATGTAGTCAAAATTCTTTCAAGTAGGGTAATTGACACCGCACTCATTCAAGGTTTCTACGCAATTCCTGTCTTTGGGAAATTCTTTCAGGCTATCGGTTTAGTCAGCCATTGGGGAGTCGGCTTGCTGGTA
Organism: Nostoc sp. WHI; assembly: GCF_015714725.1. Lineage (GTDB taxonomy): Bacteria > Cyanobacteriota > Cyanobacteriia > Cyanobacteriales > Nostocaceae > Nostoc. The sequence goes on along the minus strand of NZ_WBKM01000148.1, from coordinate 13,401 downwards.
TGGGCAGTAATTCAAGTATGTCAAATTCTGCCCATACTTCTAAAACACAACCGAAAGTACATGAAAAATGTACTGGACGAAGTTGCCAGTGGGGGAGTCTACCAGGTCAGCGAGAAAGATGATCCGGTAGTCAAGCATCTAAAGCGGCTGTATAACCTACTCCCACTGCAATCAATGCGGAAAGCACGAATCTACGCCAAGACTTCCTATGGTGTTGATGCGGTGTTTTGCTCCATTGCTTATCCCCCGATCGCGGGCGGGGACATAGGACAATTACTGTTTGTCTTGGTAACTGGACAGTGGCACTTGATTGACTGGGGTGCTGTTGCACTGATGGCAACTACCATGTTTGCGATCGAAATTTTAGTGAGCATGGCGCTTTGGTGGCAAGAAACCACCAAATATTTAGATTAAAACCGGGGAGGGGACACCCTCCCATTATTTTTTTTGCATGATTTTATGACTAATTTCAAGCCTGAAAAATCTCGCAGCGCTGAAGACTGGCAAGAATTGGCAGTTGAGCGGGTTGATTCTGGAGACAGTAACCTTGGCGTTGGTGGTGCCATAATCGTTGGGCTAGTACTGGGTGCGATCGCTTCCCCACTGACCGGGATGCTAGCAGGGGCGCTGATTTTGTACCGTTCCTTCCGCAAAACTCATTCTGTCAATTCGGCTGAGGAGGCAATTAGAGACTATGGCTGTGTTGCGGCCTTCCTTGATGGAAACAACCTTAAGGATTACGCCCAACAAGTTGGTTTACCAGAGTGTGTAAACCAAATTCGCTGGGCAATCGACCGGGGACACAGCCCAAGTTCTGATGCCCAAGCTCTGATGCCGAAACAGTCCTTAACTGCCGCGCCTGCTGCCGAAAGAGTTAATGCACTTGCAGGAAGTGCAACAAATGCAGTTAACCGATTGCGTGGGGAAATCACCTCTCTCATTCCCCAACCTCCAAAGCCCAATGATTTAGATTTAATTGGGGCAATGAGCGATCGCGTTCGCAATCATTTGATAATTGGGGCCCAAGGTAGCGGCAAGGGATTGATTGTTAGCAACGCCCTGGACGCAGTTAAGGCTAAATATCCAAACACCACTATTTTCTACATCGACCCTAAAGGTGATGAAAAAGAAACTGGTTATTTTACTGGTAGAGTAGACATTCTCAAACGCACAAAGGCACTAGAACAAAAACCATCGGCGGTAATTGAATGGTTTAAGTCCGCTATTAAAGAATTTCAGCTTACGCCTGGAGAAAAGTTGCTGATTTTGGATGAAGCGACCTATCTATCTAGTTTGATGAAAAATGCTGGTGAGGGCAATTGGTTTAAATCAGTAATTATGAGCTTGGTTAGCATTGGTGATTCCCAAGGCTGGAACATTTGGATTGTTGCCTTAAACCCAAATACTGATGACATTGGCGTTAGTGGTGGAGTGCGATCGCAGTTCATGCCACTAGCGCTAATCACTGCTGAGAGTTTAGCCACCTACACTGCCTTGATCGGAACTAAATGGTTGCCATCAGACCGGAAATTGCTATCTGTTGATATCCAGGATTTATGCAAAGAATCTCCTGTTAATAGATGCTATTACTACGGACAATTTAATAACTGGTTCCCTTTGCCAACTCTCACCAATTACTCTGGTTATGACCGCGATGCTAGAGCAAAACTTGAAGGATGCTTAGACAATGTTCAAACTGAACTCCAATCAACTGCTGATTTCCAATCTCTAACACCTAATGCCCAATCACTCCTGCAATACTTCCAGCGTACTGGAAAAACATCGGCAGTCATACAGGAGGTACAGCCAAACTTTAAGGTTAAGGGTCAACGGTTCAGTTCAGAGGAATTAAAACGACTGTTTAATGAGTTGGTTGAAAACAGTCTGTCTGTCTGGTTAGATGCAAATACCATTGAAATTACCTTAAATCAGACAGACAGACAGAACGGACAGACATAGACAGAATCCTTGTACAGCAGGGGACAGAGCAGACAAGCGGACAGACAGAATTAGCAGACCAGACAGCACTAAACTTAACAACAGCAAAAATTATGACTGACAAGTAAACTACGGTGCGATCGCTATTTGATGTAGGAAGTGCGATCGCTTGTTTTACAATTGAATATCTATCCAGTCAAGTAGGCACACCCAAAAGCGATTATTTCATAAAAAAGAATTTTTCATAAAGCCTTGGCTTTACTTACTTAAAAATATATTGGTATTTGAGATAATAAAATCAAGCATTTCTGGCAGGTACGCTTATGACTGAGCTTTACGGAGGAACTGACCCTAGAGATATTCCTACCTACTCCATTAGCGATGCTGCCCGTTATTTACGCATTCCGACAGGCACAATTCGCTCTTGGACAGTTGGACGACAGTATCCAACTGCAAACGGTTTCAACTTCTTCAAGCCCCTTATCTCAATTCGTGACCTCAAACCGCGACTTCTTTCATTTACTAACCTAGTTGAAATTCACGTTTTAAGAGCAATCCGCAAAAATCACAAAATTCACCTGGGCAAGGTACGGATTGCTCTTGATTTCATTGAGGGGCAGTTTCAAGTATCCTGCCCCTTGGCAGGTGAACGCTTTCGGACTAATGGGGTTGACCTCTTCATTGAGCGATATGGTTCTCTAGTTAATGCATCTTTACGCGGACAAACGGAAATGAAAGATGCATTTAACGCTCATCTTGAACGGATCGAACCCGATGACACTGGGCTGGCAATCAAACTTTATCCCTTTACTCGCTCGTCAGAAGAAGATAATCCTCGCATTGTAGTTATTGATCCCCGAATTGCCTTTGGTCGCCTTGTCATTGCTGGGACAGGAATTGCTACCCGCGTGTTAGCAGAACGCTATCAAGCAGGTGATTCAATTGACGATCTCGCTTATGATTATGACTGCGGACGCCTCAAAATTGAAGAAGCCATTCGGTGTGAACTACCTGCTGTTGCATGATCCAACCCCAGTCTATAGCAATCCTAAATGAGTCGTGAAAAATATAAATAAGGAAACGAACCGCCAAGAACGCCAAGGACACAAAGGGAAGAAAGAAGAAAGAGATATAGAATTTTCACAAATGATTTAGGACTGCTATATTACCTTTTTTATAGATCGATGTTTAGGTAGCAGATGCATTGTAGAAACGCTTCAATCGGCAGGCATCAACATCGAAATTCATGACAAACATTTTGATAAAGGCGCTCAAGATGTAGATTGGCTACCAGAGGTCGGCAAAAGAGGCTGGGTTGTTTTGACTAAAGATGCCAATATCGGTAAACATACCTTAGAAAGAATTGCCGTCGCCCGCGCTCAGATAAAAATGTTTGCACTCGCATCTCAAAGCCTATCAGGAAGTGATATGGCTGCAATCTTTCTAAAAGCAATTGTTTCGATGCAAGAATTTGTCCGCGAACATCCCGCCCCTTTCCTCGCCAAAATCTATCGGGATGGAAAGGTTTCTATGTGGAAGGACAACCAGATGCTAATAGAAGAATTAAAGAAGTTTTTAAGTTAGTAAACCGTGGTGCAATCGCCTTCACTTAGGCTTTCTAGGGAAAAGTGACGAAAAGGGAATTTTGCCCTGACAGAGGCGGAAGGTAAACCTTTGCATTTATCAAGGCTAACTTTATCTTATACTTCCCCCTACTCACGAATTTTAAAATCTTGCTGCTTCTTAAGGAATTGCTGAAGTTCTTTTACCTCAGATTCTTGTTTGGCAACAAGTTTCTCAGTCTTCATCCATACATGAGTAATGTTATCACCTAGTCCTTTGTACACCAAAAGATTTGCATCTTTGTAATGGACGTAATCTAGTAGGTGCAAATCAAATCTTTTATCATAAGCAATAAATTCTTTCTGCAAAAGTTTGACTTGGCTACAGATTTCCTTATGCCCTTCATTTGACCTTGCCTAATTCAGAAAACAATTGTTTTTGTAGAAAATCGGCTGATGCAGGAACTATTTGATCTTGGTAGCATATCTCCCAATAATTTTGAGCATGACGCCGCAAATAAAAACCAATGTTCATAAACTCAAAATATGCACAAACTGAAAATATAGAGATTTCTTTGGGTGGTAGTATTTTCAAATTTAAAGATGCTTGAGCATTGCTTTCGATGCAACCGTTAAGCTCATTTTGGAATTGTTTAACTAATACCGCCGCCGCCGTTTCTTCTGCTGTCTTCCTATCCGTCTGGATTGCAATTTCTTTGTCATTAGCAGATTTCCATTGACTATCAATTGCAGCGTCAATATTGAATCCTGGTAAGAATATTTCCATATTTACTCCTAAGTTGTAATGCTTTCAGCCCCTGGTTTTTTGAGCAATTCTATGATTCTGGCTTCAAAGTCAAAGGGCTTGGTTTCTACCCATAAATCAATCCGATCATTCTTGCGAACATACCGTTTACCGCTAATGGGAATCCCGCTTCCCAAAGCTCCTGGCACCTGATATTGATTGAGAATCGTAAAGTATGCCGGATAAATCTTTACTGGCTGCTTCAGGTAGCTGCCAGCACTGTCTTCAGTTCGGTCTTCAGTAATGGTCGGCTTCTTAAGCAGCTTGGCTTTACTTAATAACAATAAATCTCTTATTCGTTTTTCTGCCTCCTCTGCTGTAGATGCGTAAACCGCCATCTGTCGCCCATTGTCCAAAAATCCCGTGACGCGGTATCTTCCGTAAAGGTATCCGTTAGCTCCTCCACAAGCAAGCTTGATATTTTGCCAATCTAGTTTTGTTGGGTCAATATCTGGAACCGAGCAACTAGCACTTACCAATCGATTAGTACCTTGCTTCATCCAGGGGGGAGTTTTGTTGCTAAAAAACTGAATCTGCAAACTAATAGTTCTCGGCTTGGCTCTCAAATATTCATCAATGGGTGTACCCACAAACGAACCAATATCTTTATCCTCCATCATTTGGTAATTGGTCAGCACTTGCACAATGATCGGCTTTAAAGCCTCTTGTGGCCCAGCTAAAATAATTCGTTGATCATCAATAGTTCGGTCTGGCTTAATCTCCACATACCGAGTTTTACCCATTGGCGGTTGATTCTGCTGTTTCAGCTTTTCTAAAGCCATGTATGAATCAATCGAGTTTGCTACAACATAGCCAGCTTCAACGCACCCATCCCAAGCTTCCTCTAAAAATTCTTCAACAAAATTTCTAACGAATGTATTAGGGATGGACTCAACAGCATTGTCAACAGCAAGAGCGAAAGACCAAGGTTTAGAACCTTCAGACCCCCAAGCTTTGGTCATCTTTTCGGCTCCACTGCCGAACAATTTCCCAACCAAAGAAGAATTAGATTTGATGAATTTACGAACATTCTTAAATCCCCAAAGGATTAAAGACTGAACGCCGCTCATGAATGTATAACGGACTAATCCAGCTAAATTAGCCGTAAATTCTTCAGCCATCTCCTCAGCAACATTTTTTAGTACATAAGCCCCTAATGGCTCGTTGAAAGCAAAGATAACCGCTCCCGGAAGAATTCCACATCCCAAATATCCAACGGCATTACCTAACACCCCTCCCAACATTCCACCGAGAGCCTCCCACCTTTGCTTAATTTGTTGGTCTATTTCGGTGTCGGTCATGTTCCAGTTGAAATTCCAGATAAATTGGGCTGTGGAAACAAACAAGCTCCACAGCCCTGTAAGAGTAAAGCTTATAAGCTTACCTCCTTCAGCCACTAAAAATCCTACTAATCGGCTGCCTGCGTTCCAAAGCCAGCTAATTACATTGTTCTCGCCGCCGCTTTGTTTGTCTTCAAAGGAATTTTTGAAAACGCGCTTGCCGATTCCAGACCGGACAACGGTAGATTCAAGTTGTTCGACAACAATATCGGCTAACCCCATAATTCCTCCAAGCGCACTTGTAAAATGGCATCTGGAGTAATGCCAACGAACCGGGGACGGCGGCGACTGACTTTGTACACCTCAAAATTTCGGAAGTAAACAGATCGCTCTTGAAAATCGGCGGGGATATGCATTTCACAAATAACCGGAGTAGTTGCAGGGTAAATTCTGGCACTGGCTCCCGTGGCATCACTATTGGCTGTGGTGTAACGCGGACGGATGAGAATGTAACTAGACAACTTGCTCCAATCGGAACACTGAAAAGATACTCTGATGGTGGCATTGGCTCCCGTAGCTGTTTGGGGAAATTTCAGCCACACCTTTTTTTCAGCTTGCACAGTGCCGAGATCATTCCACACCCCAATATCATCAGTCATCGTCGTCATAGTCGCCACATTCTTCTAGTCGTTGGTCGTACTCACCGCCTTCTATGTAATCTTCCATTTCGTCTTCGGTCACGGCTTCTAAAAGTCCGCTTCCGCTCCGAGCGACAAATGCAAAATTGGGATTGTGGTAAGCGAAATTGCGCCAAGTTGGGGGAAGGGTGCAGTAAAGCCAATCATCAAAGAAAGGGTGTCCGGGAAGAATTAAGCCGGACTCAGTTTCAATTACTAGACTCATGATTAACTGCCACCACCAGCACCGCCACTAGAAACTTTAAGCACAATTTCTTCATCAAGAATGTCATAGCCAGCAGTGGTAACCTCTCCCATCTTGGCTGTAGAAAAGAAACTAGAAAAATTAGAACCGTCAGACAGCTGTTTACTAGCTCTACCAGGACGCGGCTTTGAACAACCTGAAACTAATTTGTCTTTTTCGGTATCCGTAATTTTGGCTGAACTTTCCAATCCCAATTGGGCACCGAAAGCTTCAAAATCAGCTCTATTCATAGAGAAACAGTAGCGACTGTCATCTGAAAGTTTGGCAACAGATGTTAAACTTCATTACAAAGAAAATGTATGTAAAAAATGATGCTATCCAGTTATAAAGAACAATAAAACTGCCGTAAATCGTTAATAAAATGAAATGTCCAAAAAATCTATAGAACCCTATGGGTGTTAAAAAAGTACCAGGACTTTAAATCGGTGAAATTGAGAGCCTTTTAAGGGAATGTGTAATATGGAGTTAATTTGCTACTCTTTGATGGGGACGAAAAGCCAACGGTGTATGCGTCGTAGGCGACGCAAGGGATGGAATACAGGGGTAAAACCTTATCACTACGTACCACGGTATCAACTGGTGCAAAATCTCATGCACGAACTGGGCTTATCCGAGATATCCGTGAGAAAACAGATTCGTGACGAGAGGCTTTGGCTTTTACAAGAAGATTACGGCGTAGATGCAATCACAACGGCAGACGTGTGAATCACTGAGTACTGCCTGTCCCATCGCTAGTATCATTGCCAATTTCGCGGATTTTGGGGCGCTGTGTCAGAGGTCGAGCGTAAGGATTTGTAGTGTCTGTTATCCCCGGCTGCGCGATGAATCCTTGTTCGGCTTCCTCTACAAAAACATCCCAATCGCTCTTCTTAGCTTCAGGCTGTGGGGCATCAGGATTATTGGGGTCTGGGGCGGGAGGAGTGTTAACTAATTTGTCAACCGCCGATGTAAGGTCAACAGCACCAGTCAAAATACCTTTGAGTTTAGTAAGTGTATCGTTAGTCCCCAAATTTTTAAAATTTGCAGCTTTCCACATGGCTGCAAGTTCAAGCAGTGGGGCTAGGGCATCGTTGAGGTCTTCCTTATCGTCATTTTCCCAACCTTTAACTTTTACCTCTCCGCCAACCAACATTTTGTCCATTTGGGATTCCCCAGGTTTAAAGGTAAAGGGAACTTTCCTTTCAACCTGCTTGCCTTTGTAGCCAAGATATTCAGAATTACCTCTGCTGTAATCAGATGCTAAGATTGCCGCTTGTTTGGCGCTTCCTGCTTCAACCATGCTATTTACAGTTGCAATTAAATTGGCGTTTGATTCACTTTGAAGTACTAACAGCATCCCCATGATTTCAGTTAATGCTTCTCCAATATTCGGTACAGTTATTTTTTTCTCTTGATCACCTTCTTGAGTTAAATCAGCATCTTTAATCTTAATTTCTAAAGGATATTTACCCGATACGGCATCAAGTTGTTTAACTGCATAGGATATGAATTGAGCTAAATTACTAATTTTTATAATTCCAGCATCTTTTTTAGTCAGGATTCTGGGTACGCTAGCAGGTAAATCATCTGAGCCAATTTTTTTAAGGACTAATTTTAATAATCTTTCTAAATTAGAATTGTCTGGACAACATCCCATTTTGCAGCATTCCTTTTTTGGTGGTGGAGGTGGGTCAATATGTGGCGGTGGTGCTGGTGCGCCATAAATAGCGGGTATCTTTTCTTCAGTGCGAGTAGATCCTGATATTGAATTAGTAGTAGTTTTTCTACTAGCCTTGACTTCGTAACCAGTAGAGCGCATATATTTTAAAAAGTTGTCTAGTTTTTCTCTTGTTTGATAATAAGAAAAGCTATATACATAATTTGCTCCATTATCGTTGTAAGAAGCAGCGTGTCCCGTTTGATCTCCATCACCATAAAAAGTAAAAGTTGTGGAATGTGAAAAAGTTTTTATTTCACCATCTGCCATTGTATTGCCAATTCTAGTGCTACGCCAAGCACCATTGTATTGAGCAAAATTTGATACGATTAAATCCAGTTTCCAAAGTGGGCGGATTTTTACTTTAGGATTATAGCTTGCACTAATTCTCACATCACCTTGATAAGGAAATTCTACGCCTGCGATGTTTTGAATAATTTCACTTTCATATCTTCCTACTCTCCCGTTTCCTAAATAAAGAGTTTCACTAACATAAGCATAGGATGAATAAAGAAAATATATATTTAATCCATCTGGTATCTCTAAAGGTTTTTCGTAATCATTATTTTGTTCTGGTTCTTCAGGCTGCGGAAAACACGCTGGATTACGGTAAACGATTTGGACGGGAGGAATTTTAAAAAATAAGAAAGTACCGCTAAACTGAACGCCAAAATTGCATTCATCTTGTACAATGTCAATTCCAATGGCTAAAGGGGTTTTATCTATCGGATTACCACCACACCAAGGGCTATCAGGATATCGATCGCAATCCATTGGATCGGCAGGTTCGCTGGGAGTTGCATAAAAAGGGCCAGCAAGCGGTACTAGTCCTTCCTGTGGTTCTTCTGGTGAGAATAATTTTTTTAAAAGTTTTTTAGACTTTGTTTGTCTGACCATTTTGGAATCTAATAGATAAACCTTTAGAAAAATTATGCAGATGTTGATATTTGAATTTCATGTTTTCTAAATCTGTCTTACCATACAATTTGTATGGCATTTTGAAATCTCGCGGGTCATTTACTGCTGTGATTCTATCAAATTGCTCATACATATTAAACAAACTCTCTAATTTCTACAGAGCCAGTTCCATTAGCGATAATTCCATAAAAAGCACCTGTATACTTGATTGGTAATTCGTAAAAACCACCAGCAGGAATTGGAACCATATAATTTGTAACACTAACGGACGAGGTGACATCTATGTAAACAGTTTGAGTTAAACTGTTAAAAATAGTTAAGCTTTGCCTATTAGTATTAGCAGGAGCAATTATTGATGCGATGGTAGATAATGAGTTTGTAATTTCATTGGCTATTGAGGAGGTATCAACGGGTAAAGTAAAAGTGGCAGGAGGATTGTATAAGGCCATGATTTTCTGATTGCGGATTAAGTAGATTGTATTCCGAGCAATTGACTGTTGCCACTAGAAATTGCAGATATATCACCTAAATGAGCGACATCGTTTATAGAAAAATCAAAGGCTCCACCCGGTTGAAGGGGAATTCCTTGATTGAGAAACGCCGTTGACCCAAAATTTAAATAAATTGGAGCATTGCCAGTATTGGTTAAAAGCACGTATTTTCTAGTAAATGTTGCTGATACAACTACTGTGCTTTGTTGGCTAACAGCTTTGTTAATCGGAGTAGAATTGGTAACGGGAGGAATATAATTAGCCTCTTCAATAACAACTTCTAAAACATAGCTTCCGTGAATCGTGATTAAATCGTTAGTTTCTAGAGAACCATGTCCAACATCTTTAACTTCTATTCCTAGCCGTCCATTTTCACCCAGTTCTACAGCCAAATTGTCAGTGAGTAAATCAAGTAAATTGTAGATGCGGTAAGGGTAGCCACTGGGGTTGAGCAAGCTTATCCCCCCTACTAAATGCCAATCAGTTATATTGTTGGATATATAAACATTTAGTTCAAGCCTTGGCGATAGCCACTCTACATCCAATACTTTGTAAAGTCTTTCTGTTTCACTGTCCTCAACAGAAATATTTGGTAGAGTGATTGGAGGCAAACTAGTGATTTTAGCAAATGCTTTGAGATTTTTAATAAAAGCATTTGCTGAAAGTACTTGTCCGCCTCCTGTTATGCCAGTAAGAGAATTAGTAATTATTGGTATTATTCCCGTTGGGGAAGTTGAATCAATTTTTCTGGCAATAGTTAAAACTTTGTTGTAGGTAATGACTGACATATTAAATTGAAGTAGAATAATTTGTCATTATATACTAGCAAATATCTAGACGGAGCAACTTATGCCCATTTCTTTCTCTTCTGACCATTATAATATTTCTCATCCAGGCTATGTACCTGGAAGATACTATCAAGGATTTAAAAATATTGCTACTTCTACAAGTAGCACGGCAGGTTTTATAATTAATTTCATTAGTTACTATTTATTTAGTATTCATCACAAAGTGACGCTAACTCGTTTGGCTGTTTCTGTTGTGACAAGTATCGCAGATACGGATTTAAGATTAGGAGTTTATTCTAATCAAGATGGAATACCAAAAGATTTATTAATAGATTCGGGAAATATTGCAACAGAAACATCAGGAATAAAAGAAGCAATTATTTTATTGCCTTCGACTCCGGGGGATTACTGGCTAGGAGGCGTAACCTTTAAAGCACCCAGCCTTCATACTTGCGTTAGTAATTTGGCAACAAATTATGATTTAGGACAATCAACACCTACTATCTCAACTGCAAACTCTGGATTAAGAAATACGCTAGCTGTTGCGCCTAACACAATGCCGATTAGCGCTCCTGTTGATAATCTTTATTTTATAAATGGTAACAATCGTCCTTTGTTTTGGTTTAAGGTAGCATGAAAATTCAAACTTTTTTGAATGGACAGTTGGTTGAAGAATCCGAGGTTGAAAGTTATATCCCTCCTAATATTTCTGGTTTCAATACCCAGATGCTTTTTAGTGAGAGTTACATGAAATTAATATCTAATGTTCAAAACAATGATGCAAAAACTAGATTGGAATTGTTATCGGTTCGATTAGAGTTAAAGCCACAAATTACACTTGGAGATTTAGAAATATACAAATTAATTTGGGATAACTTGATTGCATCTATTCCTCAAGGAATTCTTGTAGAGGCAGATGGAGGGAATTTTAACCAGGTTGCTGAATCTAATAATATGCCTTTCAGGTTTGAAGAGGATTTTAAATTAAAAATATTGCCAGTATTTGAGTAGCTTTTGAGTAGCGCGATCGCCTGCCAAACACTCTCAAAATCTGAGGTAGATACTCTAGAATGAGTAGCAAATGAGTAGCATTGTAGCCCAAAAGCAGGAAAACCTTGATACTTAACGGTTTTTTGTTTTGTATTGGTAAATAAAGGGTAGATTGGCAACAAATAAATGCAGCCCAACATTTATACTAATCTTTGTGAAGTTTCACTATTGCTTAACTTAACCTGCAATTGATAACTAAATGTACATCTCAATTCGCCAAGCAACCATACAAGATACGGTGATAGTCTCGGATGTATTGTTAGAGGCAGCTTTGTGGCTCCAAGAGCGTGGTATACCTCTGTGGGGTGATAGCGAGGTATCGCTAGAAAGTATATCGGAAGATGTTGCTAACGGCTTGTTTTTTATTGCTGAATGGGCGGGTGAACCAGCAGGTACAATCAAATTTCAGCTAGAAGATTTACTTTTCTGGCCTGACATTTCTCAAGAAGAGTCAGCATTTGTACATCGCCTTGCGGTTCGACGGCGTTATTCTGGTGGTAAAGTCTCTTCAGCACTGCTTACTTGGGCTGTTGAATATGCACAAACACTTGGTAAACTTTACTTACGTCTAGATTGTGAGGCTTCGCGATCGCCCTTGAAAGCAATATATGAAAACTTTGGTTTCCGTCATCACAGCGACAGACAAGTTGGCGCTTATTTTCTCTCTCGCTACGAATATAAAATACCTCCACAAATAACTTAAATTAACATGTCTTTTATCGATGAAATTAATCCTGTCAACGCCTTGATTGTAGGAGCAAGCCAAGGTATTGGTTTGGGTTTTGTAAAAAAATTGCTACAAGATGACAGAATAGCCAAAGTTTATGCAACTTTTCGTCAACCGGAATCAGCCTCCGATTTAATAGCTCTTGGAAGCGAACATTCTGAGCGATTAATTTGTCTGGCGATGGATATTACTAACGAGTTGCAGATTGTTGAAGCTGTTCAAAAAATACATGCCCAAGTTGACAAACTGCATTTGGTAGTCAACTGTGTAGGACTGCTGCATGAGGATACGTTGCAACCTGAAAAAAGCTTAAAACAAGTTAATTCCGAAAATTTACTCCGCTATTTTCAGATAAATAGTATTGGTGCTATCTTGTTGGCTAAACATCTATTGCCTTTATTTCGTCATGGAAAACGCAGCGTCTTCGCTAGTATTTCTGCTAAAGTGGGTAGTATTGGCGATAACCAACTTGGTGGATGGTATGGCTATCGCGCTTCTAAAGCAGCACTCAATATGTTGATGCGAACTGCGGCAATTGAGTATAAAAGAAGTTGTCCGAAAGCATTAATAGTTACATTACATCCTGGTACAACTGATACGCGGCTTTCCCGTCCTTTCCAGAAAAATGTACCTGCGGAACAATTATTTTCAGTTGAACGTACCGTTACTCAATTATGGGCTGTAATCGAACAGCTTCAAGAAGGTGATAGTGGACAGTTTTTATCGTGGAATGGAAGCAGATTACCTTGGTAACTGCGTTACGCTGGTGCTAAATGAACTTACGTTACTTGTACTTAAGCCTATGAAATTTTTTGTTCCAGCAGCTAAGGATGACATTAAAGCGGAGGAGGTGTATAGTGCGATCGCTCAGTCTGTTAAAGCACCAATAACCAAAAAGCGTGTTTGGAAGTTACAGTGGCGTGAAAATGAAACGAATATAGAGTGCGAGGTAGGTAAACCTTTACCATCTTCTTACAAAACAAGAAAAGAGCTAGTTCTCGCAATCTTTGACTGTGAAAACCTTTATAAGATTTGTACTCTTAGCCGTGGAGGAGTAGGGGGAGAACCTATTTTGGTTGGAAAGAATTTTCAACCCTCAGCAATATATTTTTTAGATAATGTAAATAACTAACTCTGTATATGCTAATACGGTTAAATTGAGGGTTATTGGTGTTTGAAGACGCGATAAATCGCGTCTCTACAT
>NZ_WBKM01000137.1 GCF_015714725.1 Nostoc sp. WHI | reverse complement strand
GAGCAGGGGAGAAAAATTGTCCCTTTGTCTCCCTTGTCCCTCTCTCCTATTTTGCAACTGTGCCACAAGCGCAGGGTTATCAATAACTGGGGATGTATCGGGTAAAATGCTAAGTCTGGTAAAGCCGCCAGCAGCAGCAGATTGCAAGAGAGACAAGAGGGTTTCCCGTTCTTCAAACCCCGGTTCGCCGGAGTGGCTATACAAATCTACTAAACCAGTACCAAGAACTAATCCCCGACAATCTCTGATTTGAATATCAGAACTGATGTCAGAAATGTGCGAGGCCATTGCTTGGATATAACCATCAGCAATCAGCACATCAAATAGTTCGTCGGTTTCACAAACCGGGTCAATCAGCCGTACTTGTTGCAGCAGTTCAGTCATAAAAGTTTTTAGTTATGAGTTAGAAATTTTTAGTTAGGAGTTAGGAGTTATGAATTAAAAGTTATATGAATTATTTGTTCCTCGCTCATTACTTCTAACTTTATTCCTCACTCTTAACTTTTCACTCCTAACTCCTAACTCCTAACTCCTAACTTTATTACAATGCCCCTGCTGCTGTTTTATCTAATACGCCTCCACCCAAGTGAGTGGTGATGTTCATCGCTTGTAATACTGGTAAACCATTTATTCCAGCAGGATAGTCGATAACACTAACAGCACCGTTACCTTGACGGAAATTCCAGAAATTTTCCAGCGATAAACCAAGAATGTGACAAAGCAAAGTTTTATTAGTAGCATCATGAGCTACTACTAATACAGTTTTGAATTGATTGATTGATGCAGCTTGCACAATTGATTGCCAAGCTGCAACGCTGCGTTCCCATACTTGTTGCAAATTTTCCCCTTCAGGCATTTGCACTTCGGCTGGGATTAGCCGCCAGCGCTGCAACTCTCCGGGAAACTCCTGCTCTATCTCTGCTTCTAATTTTCCTTCCCAAAGTCCGTGGCTGATTTCTCTTAAATCATTTTGTAATTCCAACTTTACATTTGGATGGTGTTTTAAGATAATTTCTGCTGTTTCTTTAGGACGTAGCATTGAGCTACTTACGGCAAAATCAATTCCTACCTCTTGGAGAAATTCGCCTGCTTTTTGCGACTGTTGTCTACCGTTGTCGTTAAGGGGGACATCAATTTGTCCCTGAAACCTGGTTTGGCGATTCCACTCTGTTTCTCCATGACGCACCAGCAACAACCGTATTCCTTGATGATCTGGTCGCAATGAGGGTAGACTTTCCCCGATATGTTGCGTCTGATTCAACGACTCTAGTTGGACTGGTTCCCCCAATCCTCCAGAAAAATTTAGTACAGTGATGCCACAGTTAGATTGCTGTATTGAATGGTAGCGGCTTGGGGGAATGGATAGCGCCGTGCTAATGAGGGCGCGATTGATACCATTATGTCCCACGATGAGAATGGTTTCGCCTTGATGGTGAGACAAAATTTCTTGCCAAAACTGCCGTGCTTGTTCGTATAAAGCAAGGACGGGAAAATGTTCTCTTGTTCCCTCTCCATCATTAAGCAGCATCCGCAGCTCATGAGGGCGTTCGTGCCAAGTGCGGTAGTCTTCGGCAAACTCCTGCTTTACTTCAGCAGTGAGCATTGCTTGCCACAAAGGTAAATCAATTTCCAGCAGCAAATCAGAAACTTGGAGTACAGCAGACTTTCCTGGATGAGTAGCTAGCTCACTATGGATGATATCTGCTGTGTGTTTTGCTCGTTGCAGGGGACTGCTGTAAATCGCATTAAATAAAATATTACTGAGGGCTTTGCCTAGTTTACTGGCATCGTTACGACCTTTTTCGGTTAATGTTGACGCATCAGTGCGCCCTTGAATACGCCGCTCGGTGTTATAACCGCTTTGACCGTGGCGCACAATGATGACACGGGTCATCCGTCTTGCCCTCCTCTATCTAGACGATTAATTTTACTGCAAAATGATTGCAGAATTATCTACTAAGGAAGGTGGATTGAAAAATAATTACTTAGAGCAAGCGTGTAAAACCTGGAGACGAGATTTTCCAGGCTTGATACTAAGCTATTTGTGTAAGCTTCCTGACACTTCCATCACTGCTGCTTCAGGTTTCACCCTAGCTTTTGCTTCTAAAAATTCAGCCACTTGAGCCTCAATTTCATCCCGGACAATCTGGCGATACTCCACGAAATGCTCAATTTGGGCACAAACGGCTAAGTAGCTACTCACCCCACCCCGATTATGCTGATACATATTCCATAAGTTGCGCCAGAATTGCCAGCGCGTCTGACGACGTACACCCTGCCGCCAGCAAATGATCATCAACGCCCGGAGTACTTTCCAGTTCAATGGTTTCTTAGCACCTTTGCCTTTTTTCGGGTAGGTTGCTTCGCCCAAAAGACGGAAGTGTTTGTATGTACGCTCCAAAAACCGCTCTGGCTCATACAAATCCCAGAATGCTTGCACATATTCTTGAGCAATGTCTTCTAAAGGTCGAGTTGGTACAAAGTTCATCAACGTGGTTTGGTTGATGTTGGCAGATTTGCTCTGGAGTCGTCCTTCCTTTTCTAATCTATGCCAGAGGGCTGTATCTGGAAGCGCTTGCAGCATACTAAATAAGGCTGTAGGAATTGCTGTTTGCTCGACAAACTTGACAATTCGTCCGCCTGCTCCGGCTTTCTCACCATCAAACCCAATGATAAAGCCTGCCATGACTCGCAGCCCTGAGCGGGTAATCTTATGCACCGCTTCAGTGAGCGAGTCTCGTGTATTTTGGTATTTCTGAGTAAAGGCGAGACTTTCTTCGTCGGGGGTTTCAATTCCCAGAAAAACGGCTCCAAAATTACACGTTACCATCAAATCCATCAGTTCTTGATCTTGGGCTAAATCAACTGAAGCCTCTGTGGCAAAGGAAAAGGGATAGTTATGTTCTACCATCCAGGGCACAAGGGACTTCAAAAATAATTTGACATTCCGCTTATTGCCGATGAAGTTGTCATCCACCATAAAAATACTGCGCCGCCAACCCAGTTTATACAGGTAATCAAGTTCTGCTAATAGTTGCTCTGGGTTTTTGGTGCGGGGTTTGCGACCGTAAAGCACAATAATGTCGCAGAATTCACACTGAAAGGGACATCCACGGGAAAATTGCACCGACATCTCCGCATAGGCATCAAATTCTAGCAGGTCAAAGCGAGGAATCGGAGTATTGCTAACATCTGGTTTTTCACCGTCAGAGCGAAATATGCCTGTTTGATCGCCCCGTGCGATCGCTGCTACAAATAAGGGTAGGGTAATTTCTCCTTCGTCTAATATCAAATAATCTGCTCCGGCGGATGTCATTTCACCCGGTAGCGCTGTCGGGAAGGGGCCACCCACAGCGACACGTTTCCCTCTCTGCTTTGCCTCCAATATCTGAGAGAGCAAATCCTCTTTCTGCACAATCATCGCCGACATAATAACTAAATCTGCCCAAGCCCATTCTGCTTCCGTACAGAGGCGAATATTTCGATCTACTAGCTTGAACTGCCATTCTTGGGGTAAAATCGCGGCTACAGTCACCAAGCCTAAAGGCGGTAGCATGGCTTTACGGTCTAATAAAGCCAGTGTTTTTTCAAAAGACCAAAAACTTTTTGGAAAACGGGGGTATAAAAGTAAAACATTCATATTTGATACTTATAAACCTTCATTTTAGTTGCTGGTTGAGTTCATGTAAAGCTGGTTTTCCGATCAGAAAGTAGCTCAAAATTGCTCAATGAATGTGTTGACGTGTAGCAATGGTTTTATTGCCGCTCTAATTGCATTGATAAATAAAATGCGAGGTGCTTAAAATAGCACTTCGCAGTCCATGTGTAGACAATACGGTTTGGTTAAGATGCATAGTCCTTAATATCCCCCTTTTTTAAGGGGAGTTGGGGAGATTGAGCCTTATCCGAACCGTATTGCGTGGTAGAGTCAGAATCAAGCGCTAATCACAATTAGACAACCACAAAATTATTTTTGGTTAGTGATACTCCAGCAGATAGTTGTGCAAATTGTACCTGAGTAAATGCATCTGCACTGCCATCTTGATCAAAATACACTACACCTGTAACGTTGTCATAGATGAATCGTTGAGCGATCGCTGTTGCAGATATT
Organism: Nostoc sp. WHI; assembly: GCF_015714725.1. Classification (GTDB taxonomy): domain Bacteria; phylum Cyanobacteriota; class Cyanobacteriia; order Cyanobacteriales; family Nostocaceae; genus Nostoc. Next base: position 30,071 of record NZ_WBKM01000137.1, on the reverse strand, counting down.
CCAAGTGTAAACTGACTATCTGAAAGTGAACCTGGTGATAAATCGCCACCAAAACCGGCAGCCGATACCTGAATAAATTCGTTAGTCGCGTTGAAGTCATAAAGAGTATCTACGCCTTCATTGAAACTATTAAAAGCAAAGCTATCAATACCATCTTCTCCATAAAGGGTATCATTTCCATTACCACCAGAGATGGTATCATTCCCATCACCGCCGTTGAGGGTGTTATTACCAGAGGCAGCAAAGGCGGAGAGATAATCATTGCCATCGTCACCAGAAAGCAGGTTATCGCCTGCTGAATAGTCAACACTCAGGCGATCGTCACCAGCGCCACCGTTGAGGGTGTTATTTCCTAATGCCCTACGATAGACTCCATAAATTTGGTCTATTTCGTAACCAGAGGCAAAGAGAGAATCATTGCCATCACCTCCATTGAGCAGGTTATCGCCTGTTGAATAGTCAACACTCAGGCGATCGTCACCAGTGCCACCGTTAAGGGTGTTATTGCCAGAAGTTTCATAATAATATGCTGGCCCAGGACCGTAGCGGCCTCCGTAGTCCTCGTAGTTAGAGAAGTAGCCGGAGGCAGAGACAGAATCATTACCTTCGTCTCCAAACAGTAGGTTATCGCCTGTTGAAAGGTTAGCTTCTAAGCGATCGTCACCAGCGCCACCGTTAAGAGTGCTATTACCTGAAGAGCTAGCTCTTAAGTAATCGTCACCAGCGCCACCGTTAAGAGTGCTATTACCTGAAGAGCTAGCTCTTAAGTAATCGTCACCTTCAACCCCAAGAATCGTATCACTGCCACTACTGCCCCCGGAGAGCGTTTCATTGCCGTTGTTCCCTACAATATAATCATCGTAGGCTGTACCTGAGATAATTAATCGTTCAATATTTTTGTAGTTAATTAGATTCGTGCCTACTGTAATTGAGACAATGTTAGTAGTGGCATTGAAATCTGTCGAAGTGATTCCCCCGGTAGCATTGCTGAGATTGACGCTCAACAAATCATTACCTGCTCCTCCATCTATTGTGTCATTGCCACCACTGCCCGGATTAAGCGTATCGTTGCCATTGCCTCCCACAATATTGTCATCGTAGGCTGTACCTGTGATATTTAATCTTTCGATATTCTTGTAGTTAACTACATTCGTACCTGCTGTAATCGAGCTAACGTTAGTGGTAGCATTGAAAGTCGAAGTAATTCCTCCGGTGGCACTGACTTCGAGGGTCAACAAATCGTCACCCGTCCCCCCGTCTATCGTTTGAGTCACCAAGGAAGAGGAAGCAGCAGATAAAGAGTATAAATTTAAGAAATCGTTGCCATCCCCTCCATTAAGGGTGTTATTGCCAGACACACCAGAGGCAAAGAGATAATCATTGCCATCGTCACCATTCAGCAGATTATCACCTGTTGAAGTGCTAGCATTCAAAGAATCGTCACCAGCGCCACCGTTGAGGGTACTATTACCAGAGGCTTCATAATATATGTTATCGAAGTCGTAGCCAGAGGCAGAGAGATAATCATTGCCATCGTCACCATTCAGCAGATTATCACCTGTTGAAATGTTAGCATACAAGCGATCGCTACCATCGCCCCCAGAGAGAAGGTTATCACCTGTTGAAATCCGAGCATCCAAGCGATCATCACCAGCACCACCGTCAAGAGTGCTATTGCCAGAGGTATAATCAATGATCTCGAACTCGAACTCGTCACGGAAGCTATAGCTGGAGCCAGAGGCAGATAGAATATCATTGCCATCGCCACCAGAGAGCAGATTATCACCTGTTAAATTCACTTGAGTAGAATTTGGTGAATAATTCAAGTAATCGTTACCAGTACCACCAAGAATCGTATCGTCGCCACTGGTGCCCCCGTCGAGCGTATCGTTGCCATTGCTCCCCACAATGTTGTCATAGTAGGCTGTACCTGTGATATTTAATTGTTCGATATTTTTGTAGTTAACCCGATTAGTGCCCACCGTAATTGAGCCAATGTTAGTAGTAGCATCGAAAGTCCAAATGATTCCCTCGGTAGCATCCCTATAACTGTTAAACAAATAATCTTCACCTGTTCCTCCATCTACCGTTTGAGTAACTAAGGGAGAGGGAGCAGTAAATACGGAGTACAAATTGAAGGAATCATTGCCATCCCCTCCATTGAGGGTATTTGTACCTTGGAGTTCAGATGCGTAAATATTATCATTCCCATCTCCGCCTGAAACGGTATTGTTGCCACTAGAGAAGCTAATGCTAAGGTAGTCACTCCCCGCATCTCCTTTGAGTGTGTTATTGCCAGAGGTATAATAAACAGTCTCATTGTCGTAATTGTAGTAGCCAGAGGCAGAGAAAATATCATTGCCATCGCCACCAGAGAGGAAATTATTGCCTGTTGAAGATTCAACATTCAAGTAATCATTACCAAAGCCACCCTTGAGGGTATTGTTGCCTACACCACCATAAAGCTGATCATTGCCCGTACCACCATTTAAGGAGTCATCACCCGTACCACCAAATAGAAAGTCATCACCTGCACCACCAATAAGAGTATCATTACCTACACCACCACGCAGCGTATCGTTGCCACTCTTACCGTCAATTTTGTCATTACCCCCCTGACCATTGATCACATCATCTGAGTTGTTAAAGCCGTTGACATTGTTGTTCAGGTCGTTCAGAAAGGTAACTGTGTTTTTATTGAAGACAGTGCTTCGGGTGGAGTTGGCATTAAAGATATCAAAGCTGTCTTGAATGCTGGTTTGCTCATCAAACAGAATGTTGCCTGAGTCTACACTGGCTCCTGTCGATTTGCGGAGGTTATCCAGGTTTTCCAAGGCAAAGTTTTCTAGAATGACTTTGCTGTCAGACGCTCCTTCAAAAGTGATTTCTAGATTGTTACCCTGCTGTGTTAGCAGCAGATTTTGGGCAATAAAGTTATAGCCTTGGAATACAAGGGTATCTACTTCGGCAATGACTGCTGCTGTTGGGTTTGTGCCTTTAGCTATGCCACCAAAATCAGTGATGGTATCAGTTCCGTCATCCAAGTCGTAAACAAATCTATCCTTGCCACCACCACCAATTAAGGTGTCGTTACCCGTTAGACCGTTAATTGTGTCGGCGCTCTTACTACCCAGTAAGGTATCATTTCCGTTGGTTCCAACGATATTTGCCATAACTGTCTCCGTTTTCAAGTGTTAGTGCTGTTTTGGGACATAAAGAATTAACCGAAAGTTGATGCTTTTAGCACACTTCCATGTAAGCCTTAAGGCTCAACAATTTTCTTATGTCTTTGTTGGGGATTATTACTTAGGACTTACGCAAACAATAGCTGAAACCCTGATTTTTAGGTAGGGGCAATTCATTAATTGCCCCTATCCCGTGTAGTTTTGCGTAAGTCCTATTACTCTTGGGTGTCTAGCTTGAAAATAGGGAACATTTAAATAACTGGATAATAATCAAATACAGGATATTTACTTAGATGTCTATATTTCAACAAATATCTTTGCATATTCTTCACATTGATAGACTGGAACAATAGCACTAATAGTTTGGATAGAGCAAACGCTAATGAAGCTCAATGCCAAGCAATTAAAGGTTATCTATAGATATTTAGTGTTCGGAGATCCCCCCAACCCCCCTTAAAAAGTGGGGCTAATATCTCTTTTACGCCCTTTTTTAAGCGATCGCCGGAAGCGGGAGGATCTTAAACCAAGGGTATTGGAAACACTTTGGGCTTTTTTCAGCAAAGGCGATCGCAATTTGAGCGTGGAGCAATCCTAGTAGACGCTGTTGAATTAATTCCCGGCTTGCGTTCTGCCGAAAATATCCGTGTTATACAGATTCTTGAGCGTAGTGTTTATGTTTTGTCGCTAGAAGCTCCTATTCAATTGTCTGCTCCTTAGTCCAATCCTTGCAGAACCAAGAGTAACTTTTAATTTATTACTCCTGAAAGCGGATGCAGTATTGTTAAATGAAAGCTATGCTTGGTTTCAGTTTTCAGATACCGTTCTTGCAAGGGTTGCCACTGCCGCCACGACTGATAACGATTTTCGGTTAGCAAATTAGCAAGAGTGGGCAACTGAGTCTGAATTTCTGACTTAAAGATATCTGCAAGGCACTCAGCTAAAACCACACTATCTTGCATCGTACCCAAAATTTCTTGGATAGTTTTCACTTCTGTAATATAAGCTGCGTAAGACTCGCCATACAAGTCAGTAAATAACTCCATCTGGTAGCGTACACGTTTAGCTTCTTTTCGTAAACTATGAAGAATTTTGCCTTCTGTGATCAATTGTTGTTCTATCTTTTCTGGTTCCCAGTTTTTCTGGATTTTAACTTCTGAGTCCACAAATTGAGTGCCAACTAGCCAACCCGGATGCAGTAAGAAGTTACTCACTTCTGGTAACAGTAAGTCTGGTAGCACTTGTTGAATGGTAAAAGATGCGAAAGGTTGATAATTGGGTTTCTCTAACCACTTATCCAATGAGTCTTTTAGAGACTTATAAGATTCATTCTTTAACGTTTTCTGTACACTCGATAGTACATCTTCACGTTGTTTAGCCAAAGCTGTGAAAGCTGTTTGCAGAGATTCCTGTTCTTTGCGGGGTAAATTTGGTTTGTAATTGTTTTCCAAACTTTCTTTAAGTACGTCTAAATCTCGCAGACTACCAAGACGACGGGCTATTTTACCGATATTTTTATCGCTGACTGGTTTGGACACATCCACCGCTAGCCCAAACCGAGTTACAGCCGTGCGTAGGCGACGCATTCCCACCCGCATTTGGTGCAGCGCTTCTGGATCTTCATCTTTCTTTACTGATTTTTCCCACTTCAAGGTTTTCTTAAAGTGTTTTTGAATCGCTTGGTAGGCGTAGTCCCCTAGAGTTTTTACCGTGGGTTGTGTGGCTAATTTCATAATTTATCTTAATGACTACCTAATCAGGTTATTGCATAATAACATTAGTTAAAAAGTTGCATCCAGTTTTGATATTGTTTTATTGAATGAGGAACGTAAAGTATTCTTATAACCATTGATAGTTGCATTTTATTATAAAAACATGCAATACCTATCAAAGGTATTAACAGCAAAGATAATTTAAAATGCCAAACTCGCACTTGCTTAATCAAGTTTTATTGACTTTTGTAGATAATTTTAAACAACTTCAATTAGGAGGCGATCGCTGATTACTTACTGAGGTTCAAAAAGTACCTCTTGTTGCTTTTGAGTTAGATACATCGCAATTCCTTTCTCGTAGTAAGCTGCTTCATTAATAAAAATAGGATAAACAGTAGATGCTCCCTCATATAAAATATCTTTTCCTGCAAAAGTTACAAATATTGGATCGCCTGGGTTAAGAGGTTCATAATCTCGAAACTGAAGGTGAGGGTGAATCATGGCTTGAATCTCACCGCTATCGCTTCTAGGATAATCAATAGTTCCAAGGTATTTATAAAGTGTAAGTTTGCTATTTATCTGGGGAATGTTACCTTGGTTATACTGTTGAAAATAGTCTAAAGTTGCATAAATAAGCTGTTCCGTTTTCTGAAAAAGTTCAGCGTTTAAGACATTCTGGGACACAGCACCAATTTCTATAACAAAACCCAATTCACACAGAGAACGGAGAAAACCATTTTCTCTAGATTGCTGATTAACACAGACTTTCACCAAAGGATTTATTGAACTTAGATAAGCACCTAACCGAAGTAAGAAAGGATGCATATCAGAAAAAATCAGACTTAACCCCATATTGGCAGTTGTGCTGTGTAAATCAACAATTACGTCCACGAAGCGCTGGTTTTGTGGTTGTAGTATCTGTTGAATTGCTTTTGCCCGCATATCTTCATAACTTGAAAGTTGGGGATTTTGTAAGCCTTGATTGGTGAAGCAACGATTTAAATCCTTGTCAATGTATCGTTTTCCTTCTTCAATAGCTTTGAGATTGCCGAGTAATGCCAAAGTTTCAAAACTTGCTCTGTTGATTAAATTAGGATATTGCTGAAACTTTTTAACTAGATGTACTCCTGTTAACTCATTACCGTGGTTTCCTCCAACGATCGCAACTCGTTCAATCTGACTCATAACAACCTCATATTTAAAAAACTACCTTAAGTTATTGAGAATGTGAAAGCGATCAGCTAGTCCTTTGAGTGTCATATTTTGGGCGATCGCATCATGGGGAATCAAGACATAAACCCAAGGTTTCCCACCGTGATTTAGCATATAGTCAGAAGCATTTTGACACCATTCAACTGCTACATCCTTTTTGGCAAGGACTTGAGGATCGTCTATTTCATTTCGATTTTTAGGTTCAAGCATATAGATTACCTCTTCTGTCTCTGCAACAAAATCGGGTTGATATTCTAGGTAATCTCCATCCCATTTATAATAAATTTGAAATTGTCCTCTTGCAGGTTTAAGCCATTTAATTGCATCTCGTTCTAAAATTATAGATAAAACCCTCTCTCCTTCGGATTGAAACTTCTGTTCTGGATAGAGGCATTTAGAGAAGCCTGTAAACAGGTATTTGGACATATTACTTTTATCTGGTGGCGAATACCGATAATCGAGTGAGTCATTCGCATTTGTGGTATAGGCGCTATCTTTTAGGGTTGTAAAACCTTTACTGATTTTGACTTCGTAACCCGATGTCTCTTCCCAGAAATGTTTTTGCATTTGGCTATGGACAGAATTGGCGATGTCACGTTGGTAATAACGTAAAATACTGCGTGCATCATCCTCAGAGAATTGTGTGAGATAATAACTTACTACTTGACCAGCTAGATCATAGAGTAAATCGGCGTGTTCGTCATAGCAAATATCATCAAAATTCACTAAACTTTTGAGAATATAGTTTTCTAACCGAGACTCTTGAAAGTTTGTTTTTTTTATTTCTATAGATGCAGATTCATTAGTCGCTAGAGATTGAATATGTAATTCTTCTTTGGATGGAACGGGATAATTTAAGCTTGTTATATCTAGGGCAAAAGACCTGAAACCTGATCGTACTTCTCCTTTGGGAATGACAAGAATTTGGGGAATGTCAATGCTTTGCTGGATTACTAAATGAGTTGTCTTAGCAACAATCGCTTCAATATTTGGTGGTGCAATTACGCCTTCTATTTCCAATTGTTCAGGCTGATATTCTCTAGCCACTGCTTCGCGCACCATTGCCTGAACTTTGGGTGATGAGAGGTATGCTGTGGTTGGTACTTCTTCAGGGTGATTCTCAAGCTTCTGAATTTCTTGGTAAGTAAGCTGTGCGATTTTTTGTTCTATTGGCGATTCAAATATGGGTGGTTGACTATCTTTGATTTCTGTTTCAGGCAAGTTTATAGTTTGTTGAGTCGGAATTCCTAAATTTTGAGCTAGTTTCGACTGTGAAACTACCGTTTTTGTTCTTTGTTGTAAATCTTCAGGTGTGAGGATAATTTGTTGCAATCGAATTTGTGATTCTGGGCGTTTTGCTTCATCTACAATTTCTTGAAATTTATCATGGGCAACAATATTCAGGCGATCAACGATGGCTACACCTGTGCGCTTACCATAAGGTAAACGTAAGCCGCGCCCAATTGATTGTTCGATCAAGATTTTAGAATTTGCGGCTCTTAAAGGAACAATTGTATAGAGGTTGGTAACATCCCAGCCTTCTTTGAGCATATTCACATGAATAACTATCTCAGTTGGTTCATCCCTATGTTCTACTTTCAGCAGTCGCTCTACCATTTCATCTTCTTGAGCGCCTGTTTTACTAGAATCAACTTGAATGACTTTATCTTTATAATAACCTTCTGAAAATTCATCAGATTTAATCAGTTCTACGAGTTGTGTGGCATGGGTGATATCACGGGCAATGACAAGCATAAATGGCTTGATAATTGGCTTTTCAGTTTGGAGGCTATATGTTTCTAATTCAGCTTTAATATTTTCGTGCAGATAGATTCCGTCTTCTAGCTTCATTCGCTCAATCGCTTCTGCTGACAAGGACGCAGGATTAAAGTCTTTGCGGGTGACGACGGCAGGATCTTTAACAAATCCATCGGCGATAGCGCGTCCAAGGCGATAGTTATAGATAACGTTTTTAAAATTTACAGGCTGCTTACTAGTCTCTATGGAAGGTGTGGCTGTTAATTCTAATCCTATTAGTGGTTTTAATTCGTTGATGGTGCGAACTCCTGCTGTGGCTCGATAGCGGTGAGATTCATCCATTAAAATTACTAAGTCTTTTAACTCGGATAGGTAATCAAAATAGCTTTCGCCAATATATTCTGATAGTCGTTTGATTTTTGGGCTTCTGCCACCGCGTACTTCAGAGTTGATTTTTGAGATATTAAAAATATTGATTTTGCATGGAATCTGTTCGTCTAAAATCGTTCGCGCCCGCATTTCATAGTTATCACCTGTAATAATGTCTGGTGAATTAATCGCAAATTCAGAGATGCCTGTAAATACATACTTCGGTGTGTTGGGAGTGAAGTCTGTAATCAGTTTGTTATAAATGGTTAGGTTAGGTGCTAGGACGAAGAAATTCTTTATCCCATGTGCTAGATGTAAATAACTAATAAAAGCTCCCATTAGTCTCGTTTTACCAACACCTGTTGCTAGTGCGAAACATAGTGAAGGAAATTCGCGCTCAAAGTCGGTAACAGTTGGGAATTCTTTGCTGATTGCGGCTAAACTTGTTTCTATATTTGATTGAATATTAATAGGCAATAGTTCACAAATATGATCTAGAATTTCTAATGATTGTCGTTGAGGTGGGCGTAGACTCAGACGATTAGCAATATTATTAACAAATTGATTCATTATAGGTTTTCCATATCAAATAGTGATAGTTGTCCGATTTTTTGGGGTGCTTTGGGAAGGTTTTCAATTTTGAGGCTGTAATCGTCGTGTCCCCATTCGCATCGTGCAAGTATTTGTTTAGGAATTTTCTTGATGGTGAGATTTGGGAATATATCGGCTTTGCCACGAAAGGCGCTACATAAAACAAGTAGGGTGTGTTCTTGTCCTACTTCATCGGCAAGTTTGGATAATTCTTCGTGACTGAGATTTTGTGTAGTGACATAAATAAAATCTCGTTCGGTGGAGTAGCCATGTTGCCAGTAGAAGGTATCTGATGGTGCATAAGTGAAACCTTCAATTTTACATAGTGCTTCGGCTAACATCGCGAAGTTGTAGGTTTTATTGATAATCCAGTTATCCCATTTATCTTTTTCTAGTAGTGATGGCGCAAGATGATAGTAACGAAACCCGCCGCCACCTTTCCAGTTAACTGCTTGGGTGATACCACCTTTGTCTTCGCCATCAATCACTTTTTTGAGTCTGGGAATAATATGTGTATGGCAATGTTCGCCTAGTTCGATCATGATCCAGCGTCTTCCCATTTTGTGGGCAACTGCTCCTGTTGTGCCAGAACCTGCGAAGGAATCGAGAACTATATCATTAGAATTTGTTGTAATTTCTAGAACTCGTTGGATTAATCCTTCTGGCTTGGGTGTAATAAAATCATCTGCAATGGAAGAACTACCTAGTACAGCGCGAATTTCTTTTCGAGCAGCATCAGTATGACTTGCGTATTCGTGTAACCAAAGTGTTTGCGGTACAGTTCCCTGATTTTTTAACAAATGCTTATATCGTTTGTAAGATGGGGTCTTGGATAAACCATCCTTACCCCAGTAAACTAGATCATCTTCAAGATGTTTTTTGTGGGTTTCCTGAGAATAAGCCCAAACTCTAGTACGACTTGGAAAAATTTCTTCTTTGGTATTAGGTTGAATTATAGAGTAGTAAAGATTAGGTCTTTCCTCAGCACTTTTATTACACGTGTAGTTATCGATACGAAAAATTCCTTTCTCATCTGTATATCGATACTGGCGATCTTTTTCTTCTGTTCTTGTTAAAAGGTTTCGTTGCCAAGCTTCGCTCTTTCTATAAACAAGTATATGATCGTGCATTGGTGCAATAGTTTTATGATCATTGGCAACCGCATATTTCTTTTGCCAGATTACATTTGCAACGAAATTTGCACGTCCGAAAATTTCATCACATACTACTTTTAAATAATGTGCTTCGTTATCATCAATTGTGATCCACAACGAACCATCTTCAGATAATAAATTACGTAAATTTTCTAGACGATCCCTCATTAAGCCAAGCCAGATAGAATGTTCAACCCCATCATCATAATGTTCAAAAGCTGATCCAGTATTGTAGGGAGGATCAATGAAGATACATTTAACTTTTCCTGTAAATTCTTGTTCTAAAGCCTTTAGAGCTAACAAGTTATCCCCAAAAATTAAGCGATTATCAAAAATATCGTTTTCACTTACCCGATGTGCAGCATGATAAGACTTCTCAGCATCCTCCAACAAAATTCGCGGCTCTAATTTCGGGCGAATTTCCTTACCAATCCATGTAAGTTCGAGTCTCTGCTTTTTAGTCATAATTAATTTCTATCTCAAAAGTTAAGCTGTAGGTATATTTGGATTTGCAGCCGGAGCGTCTCCACGTTCTAGCTCTTGTATTACCCTATCTAAATTTTCAATATCGTTTAAATTATTAAAAATATCCCTATATTCTTTATAGACATTTCTAAATAGAGATTCTGCAACATTATAAATAAATTCAGCAAGCTCTAACCCAATTTGTGAAAGTTCTGCCTTATCCTCTTGAGACATAGCAATTTCTGGTTTATCAAACAAAACTTTATGGCGTTTTGACAGAATGTATAGAATAAAAAATTTACCATGTTGATAGAAATACTTTCTACGAATTTCTTGTACATCTTGTTCAGAAGTCGTAAAAATCTGGTCAAGATATTGGAATATATTTACATAGCGACAAAGTTTAATTCCTGAAACCGAGTTATTAAACAAAATATCATAATAACTCATATTATTAAACAACATTTTATCAGAAAGCTTGTAAAAATTACCACTCTCTCTATTCACTGTAACCAATATTTCTGTATTACCAACAAAACAAGCAAGAACGATCACCGCCTGTTCAAGTGTAATTTTATTCTGGTTATCTTGAACAGCTAATTGTGCATATAGCAATCCTAAATGAGTCGTGAAAAATATAAATAAGGAAACGAACCGCCAAGAACGCCAAGGACACAAAGGGAAGAAAGAAGAAAGAGATATAGAATTTTCACAAATGATTTAGGACTGCTATAGTAATAATTAATATTCAATTCCATACACTCTTTGCGTAATCGCTCTTGAGTATCTCTGCGAGCCAATTCTTGCATTACTGCACTCGTTAAAGGCACAACATCTGTTAAACTTTTAAAAATAGCAAGATATCCCTTCTGGTTATTGCCAAATAGAGATTCAGCAATAGTATAAATTAACTCAGCAAGCTCTAGTGTAATTCGTGAAAGCTCAGTCTGATCATCTTGAGATATAGCAACTTCTGGTTTATCGAGCAAAGGTTTATAGCGTCTTGATAGAATGTCCAGAATAAAAAATCTACCATGCTTATAGAACATCTTTCGACGATTTTCCGTCTCGGCTTTTTCAGAAGCTGCAAAAATCTGATCAAGATATTGAAATATTCGGACATAACGACAAAGCGTAACTCCTGAAAGCTGCTCACTAAAGAGTGTCGAATAATGGTACTCGCGCTTATAAAGCTGACTAATCTCTTTCTTTGCTGCAACAACTATTTCTGTATTACTGCTAAAACAAGCAAGTGCGATCGCTGCCTGTTCAATCGTGATCGCATCCTGAATATCCGCCGATGGCCGATATTGATAAACGGTTTTCGATATCATCAACTCTTGACGCAAACGCTCTTGGTTCGGATCTAACGCCGCAAAATAAACATCTCGCACAGTATTTTGCGTATTCCTGGCTTTCGTAATCTCTACCCCAATACTATCTGCTGCTGTTCCTACTTCAATGATTGTAACCAGTAGCTTGGCATCAGGAGATATAGAGCCATTAGTATTAAAGACAGATGCGATCGCCCCAACTGTCTGCGCTCCATTGACTATCGAAAACCCCTGTAAATCAAATCGAGTGGATTGCTGATTGTGTCCAGGTGGTAAGCTAATGTTTGAACAAGTAATCGTTAATCCGTTATTAAGATAAAACAATTTAGCAGGTTGATTGACTACAGTATTAGCGATCGCTGAATTAACATCCTCAGTGCCAAGGTAATAGCGGATATTTTTCTCAAACAGTAACTTATCATGCTGCTGATATAGCGATGCAAGTTCAGAAGCTTTCACCAATCCATAAAAAGCTTTTCGAGGCTGATCTAGACAATGCCAGTTTTCCAGCGTCAAGGACACATCAACAGGTGCGTAGGCGTAGCCCGCCGTAGGCATCGCTTGTTTTGCTGTAAGCCAAGCATAAGTCTGGCTAATATTTAGATCCCTCCACTCAAAGCGGTGATCAAACTGATTCAGTTCTTCCTTCAACTGATTTAGATCATTAACTACATGAGAGCCAAGGCTTCCATCTAGATATACATTACAGCCAACTATTTTTAGCGTATTTGTGTCTAAAGCATCCTCAACATCTTGCTGTAGCCGGAAAAATCCCTCATTAAATTTTTGAAACCGTTTATGTACTAGATCCCGAATTCCATCACAAAATTTTTTATTATCACCCATGTCTGGCGCTTTCCCCCCTTTAGCCTGCACTAACCAAAGCAAGTTTTTAATCCGATCAAAATAAACTGCGTCAATCCCATCATCATTTTTTCCATTGATAATTGAGTTAGCCGCTTGAGCCGGAGTAACATCAGCAAGGTTGGCGATCGCAAATGCCGCCAAAGAACGGCTCAAACGATTTTTTTCATGTTGATCTACTGTCCATTTTTGCTGAAGTTGAGGGATCATCGGAAAATAATCCTGCTTTAGCACCTCAACGATTTGAGTCTTTTGGGCATTGATATTTGGCTTAGGCATTGAGCGATCGCTAGTATTTGAATTTTTATACATCATCCCGCAATAATTAGGTATTGGTATCTCGGCTCAGTACTATTGCGTCTCGCCCTGAAGAGAAAAGCGATCGCTAATTATTTACGATATCTTTTAAAAGACTGACGCGATGTCTACGACGGGCTACGCCTACGCTTCATATTCGAGCCAAAATGTGATAACTGTTAAGGTGTTGATTTTAGCAGAAAAGGGGAGGAAATTTATGGGGCATGACTTTCAAGCGATGCCTCCGGCGGTCACTGAGCCAAGCCCAAGTGCGGGCTACGCCTACGCTGAACTCTACAAAAACGCCCTCCTGAACGATGTCCTCCCATTTTGGGAAAAATACTCCCTCGACTGGCAGCAAGGCGGCTATTTCACCTGCCTTGATCGCGAGGGCAAAATTTATGATACAGACAAATTCATCTGGCTGCAAAACCGCCAGGTGTGGACTTTTTCCATGCTTTACAACCAGCTAGAAAAGCGCGAAAACTGGCTGAAAATTGCCAGCAATGGCGCTAATTTTCTTGCGAAACATGGCAGAGATAGTGATGGTAACTGGTACTTTGCCCTCACCCGTGAAGGGAAACCGTTACTTCAGCCTTACAATATCTTTTCTGATTGCTTTGCGGCGATGGCATTCAGTCAATATGCACTTGCTGGGGGCGAAGAATGGGCAAAAGATGTTGCGATGCAAGCTTACAACAACGTTTTACGCCGCAAGGACAACCCGAAGGGCAAATATAATAAAACTTATCCCGGCACACGCCCGATGAAATCATTGGCTGTACCGATGATTTTAGCTAATTTGACTCTAGAAATGGAATGGTTGCTGCCAAAGGAAATACTAGAGAATGTCCTAGCTGAGACTGTCCGCGAAGTGATGACCGATTTTCTCGACCACGAACGGGGACTAATGTACGAAAATATTGCCCCTGATGGTTCCCACATAGATTGTTTTGAGGGACGCTTAATTAATCCAGGTCACGGTATCGAAGCCATGTGGTTCATCATGGACATTGCCCGTCGAAAAAACGACAGCAAAACTATTAACCAAGCTGTTGATGTGGTGCTAAATATCCTAAATTTTGCTTGGGATAGCGAATATGGCGGATTGTATTACTTTATGGATGCAGACGGTCATCCCCCACAACAATTGGAATGGAATCAAAAGCTGTGGTGGGTTCACCTAGAGTCTTTGGTTGCATTAGCGATGGGCTATCGCCTGACCGGGCGTGAGGTGTGTTGGAAATGGTATCAAAAGATGCACGATTATGCCTGGTCACACTTTGCTGATTCCGAGTCCGGTGAGTGGTTTGGCTATCTTAATCGGCGTGGAGAAGTATTGTTGAACCTCAAAGGCGGCAAATGGAAAGGATGTTTTCACGTACCGCGTGCATTATACCTTTGTTGGCAGCAATTTGAGGCGATCGCTACTAGTACCGCTTTGCGTAATTCGTAATGACGCTCCTACGTCGCTACCGCGACGCTAACGTAACTCGTAATTAAGTTTTAGCAAGGGTTTTAGACATTACAAATGGGTGGCTTATTTACGCCATGCTGTACTAGTTAATCAATTACCAGAAAATCTGCTTACACATCCTCAAAAACTGCTCTTATCATGTCAATTAACAAGTGATGTATCGAATTAAAAGTACAATTTTCACCTCGTTATTTGTAGCTTTAAATTGTTTCATGTTTCCGACAATTGCGGCAAATAGCGCCAGCGAATATCGACAATTGGGACTGTCGTATCGTCAACAAGGACGCTATCAGGAAGCAATTACTGCAATGTCCAAGTCAGTGGAACTTGAACCGAAAAATCTGATGGGAAAAGTTAATTTGGGTTGGACACTACATTTAGTAGGACGAGAAGAAGAAGCAACAAACTATTTACTGCAAGCGATATATCAGGAGCCATTAAAATACTCAGCTTATAATGCTTTAGGAATTGTTTATCTTGTTGATGACAAGTTAATAAATGCAGTGCTAATTCACACTTTGGCAGTTATTTTAAAGCCAGATAATGAAGTAGCTTATTATAATTTGAGTCTAGCATTGCATCAACTAAAAATTTATCCTATGGCAATTAATGCGGCTAATTATGCAGTTAAACTAGAGCCAAACAATCCTCATCCATTAGTTTCTGCTGCTATTAATTACTGGGATAGTGGTTCGCGTAACCTGGCTCAAAATATTTATCGCCGAGCAATTAAATTAGATATTCGATATCAAAATAGCATATTTTTGAATCATCTTCAGCAAGCCGCTTTTACTGAAGAACAAATTAATATTACGAAACAAATATTATCTAGTTTATAGTGATTCCGTAACGACTGGTTGCAGGATACGAACAGTTATATTATGTCCGGCTGATTAGTTGTCATTGCGTTCGCCTTTGGCGTTCCCGTAGGGTACATAGCGTACAACCCTATCTTTAGTGATATCCTTTTATGGCGTTGCATATTTGCGGGATGAATTGAGATTTTTGTTCAAAACTAAAGATAGATTCTTTGCGTCTTTGCGCCTTTGCGCGAAACAAAATTCATCCCATTAATCAGCAACGCCCCTTTTATTAGTAGTGATTTCACTCCCTACATTGCTATTCGATGCACATCTAATGAAATAAAAATTCGGTTTTATTCTGTATTTCATTAATCACAAACTAAATTCGGCTGCATTATCTTCATCTATACCCACAGCAGTAGGTTTAAATTTAGAGCCATGAATTAATTCATTAAACGCAATTCCTGGATTTTGATGAAGAATATTCAGCACGCTCATAAAATCTCGCACAATTTCCCCTGGTGTAAGTAGAGCTTCTGCACCCAAGCGCTTAATAATTTCTTGCACAAACTCCTTCAAATCACCATTTTTCAAAGTCTGTTCGTACCCAAAATTGAGTGCATGAATCTCAGTTAAACGTTGCAAAAGCATCAAAATTTCTACTTCACTCAACGGGTTCAATCGAATCACTGGCCCCAAATACTCTTGAACGCCAGATTGGGCAACAAAACGGCTTTCTTTTGTCCGTCTTTGCCAAGCTTGGTCTGCAAAAAGCCCCCGTTTGGGGTCTTCTAAAAATTTAGTTGTTCCACCAACGACAATGCCAAGATTTTCCGCTTTGCACTGCATGGTGTCGTTAAACATTGTTAGGAGTCGATTGTAATTCTTTTCCCGCGTGATTGTAGTAGATATTTGATATAAATGTACAGCTTCATCAACTAAAATTAATAGTCCTTTATAGCCAATTTCAGCTACAAACTTAGCAAACAGTTTGATATAGTCATACCAACTATCATCATCAATAATGACGCGCACTCCTAAAGCTGCTTTCGCCTCCACTTTAGTAGTAAATTCTCCACGTAACCACCGCATTGCCGCATTTTTTAAATTATCATCATCCAATCGGTAGCCACGCCAATAAGCGATAATCACGCTGCCAAAATCAAAACCGTGAACTAAACCTTCTATATACTGAACTACTTCCCTAATTTTTGATTCAACTTGGTCATCAAAACCATCGTCATTCGGACGCATCTCAGTTTCTTTAACCACTTCTTGTTGAATTTTATTAATCCATCCTTCTAAAATAGAGACTAAAGCACCACCATCAGGACGAGTTTTTGTAGCTAAGTGGCTCATTAATTCTCGATAGGTAGCTACACCTTCATTGTTGCTTCCTGCTAATCGACGTTCAGGGGAAAAATCAGCATCGGCTACTACAAAACCTTGCTCCATAGCGCGGTTGCGAATTAGTTGTAGTAAAAAACTTTTCCCGGAACCGTAGTTACCAATTATAAAGCGAAATGCTGCTACACCTTCTGCAATATCATCAAGATTTTGTAATAGGCTTTTTAATTCTTTTTCTCGACCTACTGCTATATATTCAACTCCCACTCTTGGTACTACCCCTGCACCAAGGGAATTGATTAAAGCAGTAGATATTTTTTTCGAGATTTTGAGCTTTGCCATGTATTACACTTCACTTTATTTTAAACGCAGAAGCACGCAGTAAGTAGGTAAGGTAGATATTCACCTTACTACTAATCTGATAATGGCAATAATAATTTAATTTGATGAAGCATGTCTAGCCATGAGGTCTTCATATATTGCAATCATCTTTTTTACATATATTAGATGCTCTTGATAAACTTCTGGAGTTTCCGAATCTGAATCAATTATTAATTCACCAATAGTATCACTTGCCCGTTCATTTATAGAATCGATTAATAGATTCGGCATAGTGATGTTTGCTTCGGCAATTTTTTTAATAGCAGCCTTGGGATTATCTTGTTCGATTATAGCTTTTAATACTTGTAGCTCATATACTGGTAAATTTTCTAGAAAATTAGTCCATTCTTGCGGTACATTTTCTGATGTGTCAACTTCCGTAGTGTCTATATTTATTGAAGGTTCAATTAATTGTGAAAAAGGAGACAATTCAATACCATCTTCCTTTGGATTATCAGGTAAAGGTTCTAGATTGAAAGTTTCTAGTTGTTGAAGTAATTCCCATACTTGGTTTTGCAATGAATCACGTTCTTCTTGCAATAATGAAACTTGCCCTTGTAACTCATGTAACTCAGTTTTTTGTAATGCTAGTTGGGTTTGCAAAGAAGTTATAATAGCTTGTATATTTTCTTTTTCAGTTGTTGTAGCTACAAGTAATTGATTTTCTTTATTTGCCTTGACTTCTAGCTCTTGAATTCCAATTCGTAGTTCGTATAGTTTTTCTTCTAATTGAGGTTTAAGTCTGCCTAGAAGAGTTAAATTACTTTCAATTTCTTGTTTTTCTTGCTGAAGTTCGGAAATTTGAGTTTGCAACTGGGTGATTTCAGTGCGAGATAGATTACAATTCGACTCTAGACGACGCTTCTCTGCTGTGAGGGTAGAAAAAGCATTGTTCAATTCTACTTGATTTTTTTCTAATTTATTAAGTTCAGTTTGCAGGTTGCTTACTTCGGTTTCTAATTGCTTTTTTTGCCCAGCAAATGTTCTTAATTCTCGATTTAAACTATCTCTTTGATTACGGCTCTCCGTTACTTGAGCTTGCAGTTGTTTTGACTCAGCGTATAGTAAATTATGATGCTCTTCAATTTGATTGATTTCTCTGACAAGACGAGCCTTCAATCCCTCCATATCTTTAATTCGCTTGCGGAGAGAACCTAAAACAAGCATTTCATAATTTCTGCGTCGCCTGTCTACGAATAATGCTGCTGCATAGATAGTAACGCCAGTAATTACACCTATGAGAAAGGCTTTATTAAAATTCCAGTTGGGGACAAGGCTAAGGCCAAAACTTACACTAAAGGCAACTATGCCTAATATAAACCGATTGCTGATCATTACTGATTGCATATTACTAGTTTTTGGCGTGGTTAAATTATCAGAATAAGTAGCTCTCATCGTAATTCGTAATTAAAAAATACATAGGAAAATACTTGATGCTAAGTATTGAATGCATTGTTATTTGTACCAAAAAGTGTTAGGTCTGCTTTTAAAAAATCAATAAACTGCCGTGCTGTGCGTCCAGAACGACCATTGTGGCGAGTTGCCCATTGTAATGCTTGATATTCCAAATCTTCTTGGGTAAGATTAATTTCAGCTTGTGCCGCTAGATGCTGTACAATTTTTAAATAAGTTTTCTGATCGGCTGGTTCAAAGGTCAAGGTTAAACCAAAGCGATCGCTAAACGAAAGCTTCTCCTGCATCGTATCCCAGGCATGGATTTCTTCGTTATCCTTGGGATTAGGTCTATCTACAAAAAACTCCCGAATCAGATGGCGGCGATTGGAAGTAGCGTACACAACTACATTTTGAGGACGCGCGGTTAAATTACCTTCTAAAACTACCTTCAGGGCTTTAAAAGCATCATCATCTTCTTCAAAGGAAAGGTCATCAACAAAGATGATGAATTTTTGTGATACTCCCCGTAAATGTTCCACAATTTCTGGTAAATCTTTTAAATCAGATTTTGCCACTTCCAATAAGCGGAGGCTGCGATGGCTATATTCATTCAACAAAGATTTTACTAAAGAAGATTTGCCAGAACCGCGACTACCGTAAAGTAATACGTGCAGTGCCATTTCTCCAGCTAATAAAAACTCTGTATTTTTCAGCAAAGCATCTCTTTGAGACTCGTAACCTACAAGGGCACTCATCTTAATTGGGTCGGAATACCGGATACCGATAAACTGCCCAGCTTGCCAGCGTAAAGCGCGATATTCTGCAAATAAACCAGAGCCATATTGCCGATAATAAGCTGCTAATTCTTCTACAGCATCACCCCAATTATCCAACTCTTGTAGATATGTAACGAATTTTGTCTCTACTCCTATCAATTCTTGCTCTTTATACCACACTACTGGTGAAATCGGCATCTGAGCTACCCCTTGTATCCACTCGCTCAAAGAAGCGCTGCTACATTTATAAAGACTTTGCAATATCTGTAAATCATGCTGAACTGCTGCTACTAAAGCTGGGGGTAAATCTTCAAATTCTTGCACTCCAGCAAGCCTTGTAAAGGGATTATCAGAGAGGAGAAGTTGAATAATTAAATAGTCTTCCCAGTTTTGATTTCTAGCAGCCAAAGCGTGGAAGTAGCTACCATAGGCTTGGAGACAACCGCGTGCATCAGCGTCAGTGTAACGTATAGCTTGCAACAGTTCCAGAAATGCCATCCCCACTTCGCCTTGCACAATAGATTGGTACAGTAAAAGTGAGGCTGCTTGGCGCTGGAGATATTGAACCTTTGTAGATGAGGAGGTACTTGCCATTGGTATCGCTTAATTATCCATCAATCAACTGTGTGGTATAGCTAAATAGCTATGGTAAATTGTCTTCTGACCTGGCAGTAAAGTCAAAATCTACAGATGTTTTAACAATGAATTTAAGTATAGTTGCTGCTTTTGCCTACGGGATATTATCGATTGTTGGTGGCATTATTGGCTACATTCAGGCTACAAGCATGGTTTCACTCTTAAGTGGTAGCATTAGCGGTTTATTATTAATTACTGCTGCTTACTTTCAACTCCAAGGACAAACTTGGGGTGCGATTTTAGCCGTGTTAGTTACCGCCGTTTTAGTAGTCTTCTTTGCATTTCGACTAGCTAAAACACGCAAGTTTATGCCTGCGGGATTAATGACGATTTTGGGTATGTTGACACTGGCGGTCATGCTGAATCAAATTGTGGCTTTAAGGTAGTATTAGTCTAGGCTGTTGACTTTGGCTATTTTTTGGGGAATTATCGAAAAACTATTTGTGCTGGTTTTTGCTTGTGTGAAAGCGCCCGCTACAGCCATCTTTATGCCAAAATAAAAAACACAATTTCTGCATGAAGTCTTGTGGGCTAAAGGGTACAGAGTCAACACCCTAGTATTAGTCTCCTGTTTTTTTTGACATAGTATAACTTTGTCTGGAATTATCTTAGTACATTTATATTACTGTGACTTGTTAACCTTGCCTGATAACTTCCACCATTGTCAATAAGTTATGGCGATTTTTGTTTAAATGAAGTACACGGGTATCCTTAAAACTACAGTAAATATTTTTAACTCAACCACTGCTAAATCTTCTCAACAACTCTTCGCGGGATAATTCGAGTAACAATCGGCTATACTCTTGTGGTGGTAGCTGTAACAAAGGCTCAATTACTCGTTCCAATTCGTCATCTAGCGAACCAAACCGCACACGCAACAAGTTTTCTACCACTTGGCGACGTTCATCTTTTTGTCCTTCTTGTAAGGTAGCTTCCCGCCATTCTAAATAAGCTTGCGATAAATTCATAATCACCTCTTGGTCATCTTCCGTAAGGTTTTCTTGGTTTATGACAGTTATCCGCCAACTGGCAATCAGTTCTTGGACATTTCGCCGTAACACGCTGTTGTGAGGAAGTGACAGCAATTCGCTGATGGCTTGACGTTGTGTATCTCCCTTTCCTAACATTCTTAACCAGAGGGTTTCAAGACTCAGTGGTAACTGATTAATAGCCACTACTGCTGTCCTAAATGAGTCAGGTAGAAAGTAAACGCCCGCTAGCCAATTATCTGTATCTAATCTAGCGCCAAAACTCTCAAGCAAAGTCGTTGAAGCTGAAGTTGCCAAAATCCACAGGCGCGGTAAATTATCCTCTGGTAAAGATGTATTTTCGCGCTTGGCTTTGCGTTGCGCTTCTCCATAAACGGAAAATAACTTCAGTAGACAATTTCGCACCTCGGTTTTACTGGGTTGATTGCGGAATGGTTCCAATAATGAGGCTGTTGTGGCAATTCTACCAAGTAACCCTAGAGATTGCAGGTCAGCATTGGCGGAAGGTGTCGGAGAAAACAAGATATCTACTTGGCGAACTTCATCTGTAACTTCCCGACTTACTTCTACCTTTCCAAAGGGGGAAAGCAATTCTTCTAAATATTGTTTAGCAAATTGGTCGTGTGGTTGTCGGGTCATGCAATCGCAAGCACATCATTACAAATGATACTTGAAAAATCCCCTGTTTAAACTTTGACAGAAGTATAGTTACATAAGGTCTACTCATGTAGCCTTTGTTTGCGATCGCTCATAGTCATCTACAATTTGTAGGTGACACAAATGATGTGATAACAAGGCTTACAAACATAAATTCTGAAAATTAAAGAAAAAAAACATTACTCATTGCCTAAAAAGTCCGGTTTTTTTGGCTTTGTAATGATAAATAAAAATAATAGCGTTAAATGTCATGCTTCCTACCGCGAAGGATTATTTAAATTCTTCGCTGATTTCAGGATGACTACTGAACATCAAATAACATCTGCCGCCAATCAGTTCGGCCACAAAAAGGGAGAAGGAGCCACATCAAAAGGCTCTACCACAAAACTTGCTCTAGATGTATCTTAAGTAACTATGCTAATCAAGTCTAAAGATGTCACGGTGTATTAGAGCAAATTTTAAAGGAATTGTAAAGGATTTGGTGCCATTTTGGCAGTTTTTGATCTCAAATATGAGATATTAGTAGATTGTACAAATCTTTATTGTTATTGACACATTAGTTACTATCTACCGAAAGCTGCTAAGACCAAGCAAATACCGACACAGATAAGTTTAAGTAATTTAATGAAGTAGGAAATAATACATGGTATTATCACTGTCTTCTGGTAATGTTATCCAGTATCTGCAAGATGTAGGTCTGTGTAGCTTAGAAGATCCGGCATCAGATAAATCTGAGTTGCCAGGAAGTAGCAAGAACAATTTAAATTTAGTAGTAACTTTAGCAGATAATCGCCAACTGCTCGTTAAACAAAAACCTGACATCAACAATGATGCGCCGCCCCATGAGTTGTTTAAGGAATGGCTGTTTCACGAGTTGCTCCAGCAGTTTCCAGTTCTCGGTAATATTTCAGCAATCGCACCGTTGGTAGTGCATTTTGACGAAGAAAATTCTATCCTCGTCCGTAACTACCTGAGTGAATATCTGGAGCTTGCGATATTCTACCACAACAATGATATTTTTACCAAAGAAATTGCCTCTGCGATCGGCACGACTTTGGCGGGACTGCATCGCGCCACCTACAACCGCCGAGAATATCAGGATTTTATGGCAACTGCTCCTCAAGGAGAGTTTCGCTATGGCTTTTACAATCCGGCGCAAGGGGTAGGGTCAATTAGTCCAGAGGTTTTTGGGACTGTTCCCACAGATGCACTAAAATTCTATGCTCTTTATCAACAGTACGAGAGTTTGGAATCAGCGATCGCAGATTTGGCATATAATTGGAATCCTTGCTGCTTGACTCACAACGACCTGAAATTGAACAACATTTTGGTTCATTCAAGATGGGAGAAACTAGACAATTGCCTAGTACGATTAATTGATTGGGAAAGTTGTTCTTGGGGAGATCCAGCTTTTGATTTAGGGACTTTACTAGCAAGCTATTTAGGAATTTGGCTCAAGAGTCTCGTAGTAGACCCCACTATCGAATTAGAAGAATCTCTACATCTGGCGTTAACACCTTTAGAGGTTTTACAACCTTCAATGATTGCCCTAATTAGGGCTTATGTAAATGCTTTTCCCATGATTTTGTCATACCGCAGTGACTTTATTTTGCGCGTTATCCAGTTTGCAGGGCTGGCACTGATTCATCAAATTCAGGATATGATTACGTGCCGCAAATACTTTAATAATACTGACATCTGTATGCTCCAAGTAGCTAAAAGTTTACTCACTATGCCGGAGCAAGCTGTACTGACTATTTTCGGGATATCAGAGTCAGAAATCCTAAATCCTGTGGCAAAAATTCCTAAACTTTCTCAACCTGTAAAAGAGCAGCAGTTACTTCGCATTTATTACGAAAAAACTCGGCTTCGCGGTTGTTAATGGCAGGAAATAGAAGAATTTAGGAGTCGGAATTCTGACTCCCGAATCCTATTTTGTTAAAATTTGAGTTCTAAATAGATTAATGCTATATTCTGCCAATCAACCGCTAACTTCTCTATTCGACATTGCTAAAAATATCCAAATTGAGCCAAATTTTTGTATTTACCATCCCAATTATCAACCCTTTGCTCTGCCGACTAAAATAGCCGACAGATTTCAGCAAAATACCGTAGATTTACAACAGAAATATCTCACTTTACTGCTGCGAAATTTTCTCTATGGAATCTATTACAATGGCTCCCTGCAAACTACTTTAGCAGTCAATACTGATAGTACTAATCGCCCGCCAAAGCATAACTTAGCAGATAATTCCATTTTGGAAATTGATTGGAACTTTTACGAGCAACTGCACGAGTGTAATCATGGCGTAGGTTACTTTGACCCTCGATGGCAGGTGTTGCGGAAAGAACCTGATGGCACTATGGCGGTTACTAAAGGCGGTTTAACACTTTATATTGAGCCAGACTGCCATCTAGAATCCAGCAAGAAATCTATTAAAGTGGGTGAGATGGTAGCAATCTGGATGCCCAAAAATCGACTGCAAAACGGCTGTTATTTGGCAGTTAGCAATGTCGGACAGGAACAGCAGAGCAACCCCGATGCTGATTTGGGAGCAGGGCGAATCTACTTTAACTTTACGCCATTTGGTGCGATCGCTCTGATGAAAATCCTGACACTGCAATTGAATGCAGCTTCGATTCCCTTTAACTTTCAGGTTCTCCACAACCCTTCTGCATACGGACGCTATGATTCGGGGCTACTCTACTTTGAACTCCCCGACTATCCAGCAATCCGCACAATTCTTCAAACTGTTTATTCAGAAAATCAATTTCATTTTCAGCCCGAAATTCCCTTGTTTACAAAATTTTTAGCACCAGGATTAGGTTTAGCTGAAGAACCAATCCAAAAATTTGCGGCACAGGAAAGTTTTGGGATGAACCGTTGCCAAATTGTCGCTAATGCTTTGTTAGAGGCTTGGCAAAAAGGTAAGAATGCAATGGAGGAACGGATGAGGACGATTGACGAACACTTTGCCCGACACTTAATAGATTTGCAGTGTCCTTATCTTAATCCCAACTCTGAGGATATATATAAGCCCTTAAATTGATTAACATTTTTCAGCGTTGGCGCAGCCTCTCGAAGAGAAGCAAAAAGGGGTACTTCACCCAAACCCTATTGCTCTGCTTCGTGTCCCCAATCGCCAATGCCCCTTTATATCTTAAAACTCCACAATTACCGGCGTATGGTCGCTGGGTTGGGTTAATTTTCTGGGTGCGACATCAATGATGCAACTTTTAGCACGCTCATACAAGATAGGTGTGAGATAGTGATGGTCAATCCGCCAACCTAAGTTGCGCCGGAAAGCGGCGGTGCGATAGTCCCACCAGCTATAATTTCCGCCTTCTGTGTTGAATTTGCGAAAAGCATCGGCAAATCCCAACGCCAGAATATCCCGTAAGGCTTGGCGCTCTGCTTCTGTTGCCATAATGTGATTTTCGGTACTCACTTGCTCGTGAATATCCTTGTCTTCCAGGGCGATGTTGAAGTCGCCGCACACGCAAATTGCAGGTTGTGACAGCACAAGCAATCGCAAATACTCGTTTAGCGCTGTCAACCAGCGCAGTTTGTATTCATATTTCTCAGTTCCTACTGCTGCGCCATTGGGAACATATAAGTTCACAATCCTAACACCATCAATTACACCTGTAATCACCCGCTTTTGCTCGTCCCATTCGTGGTGTAAATCGGGCAAAATAGCTCTAAATCCACTATTTACGTTTAGGAGTGGCTGGCGGCTAATCAGGGCTACGCCATTATAAGATTTTTGTCCTGATATATAAAGGTTATAGCCCAACTCCTCAAAAGGCGATCGCGGAAACTCAGCATCTATAACTTTGGTTTCTTGTAAGCAGAGAACATCAACAGGATTCAGGGTTAACCAATCGGTAACCTGTTCGAGGCGAGTGCGAACTGAGTTGACGTTCCAAGTAGCGATTTTCATTAGTTACTTATCAGAATTTTTACAAATTACTAATTACAAATTATGTAATTTTTATACAAGTGTTTAATATTTATAATTTCTGTTGCATTTCCCAATTACGTTTAAACACAGCCTAAATAACTTGATCCCATTGACTATTTTAGTATTGACAGCTACAAAATATTCAATTTTGTAAGTTCTGCTACAAAATATTTTACTTCATTATGATCCTCAAGACAGATGTAACACGTAATAGATTAGCTTTACGTTAAAAGTGTAGCTCATGGTTGACTTTCGCCGATAGTCCTTTAAATTTGTCGGTAGAAAATTTGCTGCACGGTTAAAGCGTTATTACTCTTTTGGTAGCCTGTTAGGTTAACTTAAATGTCAAAAGAGTAAGTACAAATGTTTTTTCCTCATACAATAATGATGCAACTCATTAATATTGAGGACAATTTCATAGACTGAACCAAAAAAACTTATGAAAATCGCTCAAGTTGCCCCCTTATGGGAAAGGGTTCCACCTCCTAATTATGGAGGAATAGAATTGGTAGTGAGTCGCTTGACTGATGAACTTGTTTGTCGTGGTCATGAGGTAACTTTGTTTGCTTCTGGCGATTCTGAAACTTTGGCTCATTTAGAAGCAGTTTATCCGCGTGCATTGCGAACAAGAGATTGCCCCCCATATAGATGGTCAGCAAATTGAATATCTAGGCGAAATCAACCATGCCGAAAAGACTGAACTTCTGGGCAATGCTGCCATAACTCTTTTTCCCATTAATTGGCAAGAACCTTTTGGCTTAGTAATGATTGAATCAATGGCAACTGGTACGCCATTAATTGCCATGAATTTAGGTTCTGTACCGGAAGTGATTACTCACGGTGAAACAGGTTTTGTCTGCAAAAACTATGCAGAAATGGCGGCAATGATTCCACTAGCTTTGGAACTCAATCGTCAAACCTGTCGAAAACATGTAGAAAACAACTTTAGTGTTAGCCAAATGGTTAACGGATATGAAGCTGTTTACAGACAAACTATTAAAGACCGCATAAAATCGAATGGCCGCATTCATGCTGCTAAAATCCACTTTTAATCAACTGCTTTTTTGCTCAGCTTAAACAACAACTTTTTTCTAGGAGGACATTTGTATGAGTACGAGAACCAACAGTTGCCCATGTTGCGGTGGTTCCCTCCTGCGTCATGCCCGTCATGGAGAACTATATTGGTTTTGCCTGTCGTGCCGCCAAGAAGTACCGCTATTAACTGTTACTCGCTTGCCTAATATCGAAACGCGGAACACCGGAGTGGTTCCCCAGCCAGTCGTGAATTCCTAGACTTGAGTGAACGATCACACATCAATCACTAAGAATATTGATTGATTCATCCATAGGAATCCTGAACCATTTGTAAAAAATTCTAAGTAATGTAGGCACTACTCTCAACGCCGGAAACTGCTCTGGATGAAGCTCCATAGCGTTCGCACAGCCTATGTAAATAGTCTGCAAAATTAAATATACATTGTCATTCCGAGTGTAGCAAAGCGAAGTGACGCAATCTCAAGCCTTTGGGATTGCATCACTTTGTTCTTTACAAAAGAAAGGCAATCAAGTTTGATCCGTGCTGTTGCGAGTTTCATCTCAGTCTTGAGGCGTATAGAGACTTAGTAGCAGTCTTGCGGTTTCTATCTCAGGTATGGTATCAGAATAACAGGCAAAACGCTACTTTAAACAAGCGTGTTTTTTCGTAAAAATTAATATAATGCTCTTACTATGAGCATCTACCAATCTCTCAAAAAATCTTACACGCAATACCGACGCAGTGAAAATGACTGGCGGTTATTTTTGCGTTTAGTGCCTTATGCCCGTCGTAGCAGAGGACTGTTGGCGCTGTCGATGTGCCTACTCGTGCCGCTCGCACTAGCGAATGCCGTACAACCGCTACTGATAGGACAAGCTATCTCTCTAATTCGTAATGAACCAAGTACCTACGAATTTCTCAGGAATCGCCCCTTGTCGCAAGGGTTAAATATCCTGGAGGGATTATTGTTGGTTGCGATCGCAATCCGACTGGTTTTGACAGGCTACCAAGGTTATGTAGTACAGAAGCTAGGACAAGAAATCACCGCAGCAATCCGCCAAGATTTATTTCAGCATGTGACATCTCTAGCAGTACGCTTTTTTGACCGCACGCCCGTAGGTAAATTAATTACCAGAATCACCAGCGATGTGGAAGTGTTAGGCGATGTCTTTTCCACTGGGGCAATTGGCATTGTGTCCAATTTGTTTTCTATGCTGGTACTTTTGAGTTTAATGGTATCCATCGAATGGCAACTCACTTGTTTACTGCTAGTGATGCTGGTACCAGTTACCTGGTTAATTGTTTATATTCAGCAACAGTACCGCAAAGCAAATTACAAAGGGCGGGAAGAACTTTCTATCTTGAACTCACAGCTACAAGAAAATGTGGTTGGCATTAACGTAGTGCAGTTGTTCCGCAGGGAAAAATTTAATGCCGAATTGTTTCGCGCCACGAACAACCACTACACCCAGCAAATGGATCAAACCATCTTTTATGATTCATTTATTTCCGCAACCTTAGAATGGATTGGACTGATTGCGATCGCAGCTGTTTTGTGTGTGGGTGGTTCGTTACTGTTGGAAAAAAGTTTGACTTTTGGAACTTTATCTGCATTTATCTTGTATGCCCAGCGATTATTTGACCCGTTACGGGATTTTGCCGAAAAATTTACGGTAATTCAAGCTGGTTTCACTGCCATCGAACGCGTCGGCGATATATTAGATGAACCGATAGAAATCCGCGATCGCGCCAATGTCCGCTTCTCAATATTTGATGCTAAATTCGGCTACATAGACGAGATAGTTGCAAATCTAGAATCTCCAGACCTCACTTCCCCGCCTGAACTGGGAGAGATTCGCTTTGATCACGTTTGGTTTGCTTACAAAAATGATGATTATGTAATTAAAGATTTAGATTTTACCATTCGTCCTGGTGAAAAAGTGGCCTTAGTTGGCCCCACGGGTGCGGGTAAAACTTCGATCATCCGTCTTTTGTGCCGCCTCTACGAACCTACCCAAGGACGCATTCTGATAGATGGCGTGGATATTCGGGAAGTACCACAGGCAGAACTACGGCGCTATATGGCAGTGATTTTACAAGAAGGGTTTTTGTTTGCTGGCGATGTTAAAAGCAACATTTCTTTAGGAGATGGCTATACCTTTGAACAGATTCAACAAGCAGCAGAGCAAACTAACATTGCCCAGTTTATAGAAGAACTACCTCAAGGCTATGATACTCAACTTCGAGAACGGGGTACAAATATTTCTAGTGGTCAAAAGCAACTTTTAGCCTTTGCGCGGGCTGCTATTCGCAATCCCCAAATTTTGGTATTAGATGAGGCTACCGCTAGTTTGGATGTTGGCACAGAAGCTTTAGTTCAAGAAGCATTAAACCAGCTTTTGCTCAGACGTACCGCGATTATTATCGCTCACCGCCTGTCTACAATTCGCAATGTAGACCGGATTTTTGTGCTGAAGCGTGGCGAATTAATTGAACAGGGAAGTCATGATCAACTATTACAAGAGGGAGGGCTTTATGCTACTTTACATAACTTGCAGATGTTGGGAACTTAGGACATTTAAAGTTGATAGAGTACTAGTCTGCTGAGTACATCTGTTTATGCTTGGCTAAAAGTTGGAGATATTTCTCGTTTGTCTTTGCTTGTACCCACTTGGCTTTAAATATTGCTGCTGACTCCGCTTTAACTGGATCTACTTCATAAGGAAGAACTTCTTTTTTGGAGCTTGAAGTTTCCGAATTTTGTTTATATTTTCTGCCGCTTTTATGATTAGCATAACGGCGAGAGCGAGTATAACCCATTTGGATAAACTTTCGGGCCATATCCGCTCCGACAAAATCATCTTGTTCTAGATATGCGAGAAAAAGCTCGTAAATTTTCTCGCTCGATTCTTTAGCAATCTCAGGAGTTTTGAATCGCCAGTAGGGAAGAATTTCCGATTTGTATGGTTCTACTAAAAGTACACCCTGCTCACCCTTGCCAACACAATAGAGTTCGGGATGTTGGCGAAAATCAATATTTTTAAAATCTAATGAATAATCAAAAGCCATGCGAGGTGTTTATTATAAATCAATACGGTTCAGTTAAGGCTCGAATAGCTATAAAATAGGCATTGTTTCCAAAAATGGAAATCAAGCACAGTGCATCTCAAAGAATTCTCATTAGTGTCTCCCAAGATACAAAGTACGGAGATATTCAAAGCGATAGAGGTCGCTATCCCAGTAAGTTCAATCGAACAAGCGATCGCTAAAACTAAAGTAGAAGAGGAACGCCATCGTTCGTTACCAGCACATCTAGTCATTTGTCTAATAATAGCAATGAGCCTGTGGTCGAGAGATTCAATGCGAGATGTACTAAAAAATCTCATTGATGGTCTTTCAGAGGCATGGGTAAAAGTTGGTAAATATTGGCGTATCCCGTGTAAATCAGCTATTACCCAAGCCAGACAGCGACTAGGTGCGGGGGTAATGACGCAATTGTTTCATCGCTTGGTGCGACCAATGGCAAACAGCGAAACAATTGGAGGTTTTATAAACGGGCTACGAATTGACGGGAATTGATGGAACTTGCTTAGATATCCCAGATAGTGATGAAAATGCAAGGGTTTTTGGTCGGGAAAGGTAGTCGTCCTGGTACACGAGCAGCATTTCCC
>NZ_WBKM01000120.1 GCF_015714725.1 Nostoc sp. WHI | reverse complement strand
ACTTCTCTACGAGAGGCTGCGCCAACGGCAACGCTCAGTACAAGTGCTCAATAACCAATACCTAATAATTAATGATTCTAATTAACACGGAACAGGTCATTAACGCTATTATTGCGATCGCTAATCCTTTAATTTAGGACTTACGCAAAACTACACGCTGTAGGGGCAATTCATGAATTGCCCCTACCTGAAAATCAAGGTTTCGGCTATTGTTTGCGTAAGTCCTGTAATTAAGGAAAAAATTTAGCGCAATAAAACTGTAATTAAATTACTTCAGCACTTTAACCTCAACCCAAAGCATCCACCAGCAGATTTTAGTGGGGTTTATGCTTATACACTGGTAGAGTGTAGATGCTTCACGTTCTTGATTGTTTATACACAGGGGAACTAACATGAATTCACCAGAAAATAATAGCCAGTTTGAACGACAGAAACCAATTTATTTAGAGCTAAACTTTCAAATTATTTGTGCAGTTGTACTGATTGCTGTTCTCGGAGTTTCTAGCGTGACTCCGGCTTTTCCGCAATTAGCGAAAGATTTAAATATCAATCCGAAAAATTTGGGTTTATTGATTACAGTATTTACATTACCATCTCTGCTTTTAGGGCCGATTATTGGTGTCCTTGCCGATAGATGGGGTAGAAAGAGAATTATCGTTCCTTCCCTGTTTTTATTTGGCATAGCTGGTACAGCTTGCGCCTTTGCCCGCAATTTTGATTTATTGCTATGGTTGCGTTTGCTGCAAGGAATTGGTGCCGCTTCTTTGCTTTCTCTTAGTATTACCTTAATCGGCGATTTGTATATAGGAGACAGACGTACTACCGCAATGGGTTACAATGCCAGCATCAGCAGTGTTGGCACAGCAACTTATCCACTGATAGGTGGCGCATTGGCAACAATAGGTTGGTATTATCCCTTCGCGCTGCCCATCTTAGCGATTCCTCTGGGGTTACTAGTGTTGTTTGCACTTAAAAATCCCGAACCACAAGGCGATCGCAACCTCAAACAGTATTTAAGCAATGCCGTAAAAGTTCTGAAAAATCGTCAGTTATTTGGACTTTTTTTTGCCAGTGCAGCTAACTTTGTTTTCCTTTATGGCGCTTACGTTACTTATTTACCACAATTAATTAGCGATACATTCAAAGCGCCGCCTAGCATAATTGGGTTGCTACTTTCTAGTGTTTCTGTAGCAATTACAATCACATCTTCCCAATTAGGCAGATTAGCTAGAAGATTTCCAGCTAAAACTTTAATTAGTGCGTCTTATATTTTCTATGGTTTAGCTATGCTAATTGTTCCCTTCGTGTCAAATATCTGGTTATTATTAATCCCTAGTACAATTTTTGGTGTTGGACTTGGTATTGGTTTTCCTAGCATCCAAACACTTTTAGCAGATTTAGCACCAAGAGAATATTTAGCGACGATTATATCGGTAAACGGGACATTTTTTGGATTAGGGCAAACATTAGGGCCGTTGTTGATGGGCTATGTTTTTGGTTTTGGTGGCATTAGTAGCGTGTTTTATGCCGCGACGGGTTTTGCAATTATTGTCTTTTTTGTGTTTAGGTATTGTACTTGTTTGGGTAGCAAATAATTAACTACATTATTGTAGCGATCGCTGCGTCCTCCAAGTCCATGTAAAATAGCTAATATTGCCCCTACCTTATCCTCTGGATGCCAGCTTTGGTAATAGAGATAAATGTAATCTGACCTTCTTAATTACGAATTACGAATTAGTATTATTTCCCCTGCCATAGCTGCCGCAATGACTGAAAAACTTTTACAAATCTCTTTTCTACCCAGAGCATAATATAATCAAGCCATTCCAGAAGTTGTTCTAAGGGGTGCTTTTCATAGCCAGTTGAAGTTGCTTTGGTTTCTATCCAGTCTGGCTGTGCCTCGACTTGACTGCTTTGGTGAAACTGCTGTTGCAAAATTTCCCCTTTGTAATTCTCGCTTTTGCTTTGGGAAATACGGGCTTGTGTTTGTTTTGTAGAAACGACTTTTCTAGATGTTTTTTGAATTGAGGTAAGATTACTAGTTGGTGGTTTCCTTCGCATCAAACCAGATTCGAGTTTAAGTTGTTTTACAGTCGAATTATTTTGTGGAAAATGTCCTACTGAGAAACTTGAAGGTAAAGCAGGATTTTGACTTTGAGAAGGTATAACTGGCTTGTCAGCAACGGTTTCCGTGTCACCAAATAAATCATTCCATGTTAGCCAAGGATCATCTGTTAAATCCTGGTTCTCGAACTGACGGCTTTTGGACAAGGCTTTTCTAATGCGTGATGATAATAGTTTACCTGGCAATCTATCATCACTGGTTGTTGGCTCAAGTGTTTTTCTACTCCCAACACCAAAAAAGTAATTAAGCGCCCCCTCAATCAAAGCCTGAAGATTAAGTGTATTAGTTTCCAAACTATCAGCAGTGGCTGCAATTTCTCCCCTAGCAGTTACTTGCTCTTTGCCATAAAGAAATATGTTTAATTGAGTTTTGGCAACTTTGACAATTTTGTGGCTACGTTCTTGCACGGGTACTAAAGCATTTGATTCCAACTTAGCAACGGCTATATCTAGAAATGCTAATAATCTATCTCTATGAAGCAAATCTTTCGGTGTCCCCTCGGCTAAACTTGGAATTTCGGCCGGATTGCTGTCAGTAAGTTTTGCTAATAAACGGTCAATTTGTGGTAATAACTCCGTTTCTTTTTTAGCTGCAATTACCCTCCTTTCCTTCTCTACGAGAGGCTGCACCAACGGAACGCTACGCGTAGCTTGCTTCCCCGTAGGAGTACGCGCAGCGTGTCGTAGAGAAGACTGCCAATACTTAGCAACTTCGTTAATAATTCGGTCTTCTAATTTTGCCTGTTGCTGGAGTGTCAAAACATCTAAAATTTCATTATCGGCAGTAACAAGTACTAAATTACGATTCATCAAATTTGTGGCAATTCCCCGTACTATTGGAAGATGTTGCTGGAGAGCATTTTCTAGCTGTAAGGGATTGAGAATTCCCGCTTTGTTCTTTGTAATAGTTGAGGATTCAGGAGAACTAACGTTATTTTTCGAGTTATTATAAACGAATTTCAGCCGAAAAACTCCCAAAAAAACCAAGGGGTTAAAAGGCTCAGATATTTTTGCAGGAATAGAAGCGGCTTCATCAGATGATAAATAATGGACAGCCTCAAGTACATTTTGAATGAGGCTATCAACAGTTAGATCGGGTGTAAGATCGGGATCATTTGGTTGTAACTTTAGGCTAGGTTGTGGTTCTTTAGTGTGTAGCGTTTTCCCAGATGTTTCTGATGACTGAAACAGTAGATACACTGGGTAAAGTAGTATTTCCACACCCCATTTAGTGGCAACTTGCAAATGTCGGAAGGTTTGTTCCCACTGTTGTTTCACCCGCCGAGATTGCTGGTGGACAAAGTTAAATAGTTTGCTTTGATAATGACCAGAGGAACTAGAAGACATAGTAGTAATTTTTTTAGTTTAAGTCTTGTTGAGTTATGAGACTCCCGCCAAACAATAAAAACGACCAGCACCTCATTTTAGCGAAAATATGACCCAGACTGTCTCTCAATCTGATGCCAAATTCATCTCACAAGCGATTGAGCAACTGCGCTCTTACTGTCAAATTAATCTTCAGTCTACCTGGCTATACCAGGAATCTAACCTGATTATTACTGATGTTGTAGCTGCTGATTTGTCTTATTGGCAACCTGTTAAGTTGAATGATAAAGAACATATCCCTTGGACAGGCGGCAAAAAAGTGCTATGGCTAGTACAAAGATTAGTGGTTCCCCAAGATTTACAGGGTTATCACTTATCTGGGTTATCTTTGCGGCTGGCGCTGGTTTGGTGGGCAGATTCTGCCGAGATTTATGTAAATGGGGAGTTGGTGCTGGAGGGTGATTTATTTGATTGTTCCCCTAGAGTGCTTCTCAGTCAGGGGGTGACGCCAGGGGAAGAGTTTGTTGTAGCTTTGCGGTTAGTGAGTCCGGGACATTGTGATGGTGCTTTAGTGCGATCGCTCTTAGTTTATGAGTCTACTGATAATAATAATCCCGATCCGGGTTTTGTGGCTGATGAGTTAGCTATAGTGCAACTTTATTTGGAAAAATTTGCACCGGAGAAGTTAGATGTTTTGGCGGCGATGGTGGGGGAGGTTACGAACCGCCGAGGCGCAGAGGACACACAGGAAGAGAAGGGAGAGTTGGTAAAGTCGTTTTTATCCCTACGTCAAAACCTAATTCAATCCAAAATCCAAAATCCAAAATCCAAAATTTTCCTATTGGGTCATGCTCACTTAGATTTAGCATGGCTATGGACTGTGAGTGAAACTTGGAATGCGGCACAAAAAACTTTTGAGTCGGCTTTAAAGCTGCAAGAAGATTTTCCTGAGCTAATTTTCTGTCATTCGACTCCCGCACTTTATGCTTGGATTGAAGAACATCGCCCGGATTTATTTAAGGCAATTCAAGCACAGGTGGCCTCTGGACGTTGGGAAGTTATTGGCGGGATGTGGGTGGAACCGGAACTCAACTTGATTGCTGGTGAATCAATAGTCCGTCAACTATTGTATGGTCAACGCTACATCCAGGAAAAATTTGGCAAGCTTTCAACTGTGGTATGGGTTCCAGATTCTTTTGGTTTCTGTGCAACTTTACCGCAGTTTTTCGCTAATGCCGGAATTGAGTATTTTGTCACGCAGAAGTTGCGGTGGAATGACACTACTAAATTTGATTATGGGGCTTTTTGGTGGCGATCGCCTGACGGCAGTGAAGTTTTTAGTTTGATGTCTGCACCCATCGGTGAAAGCATTGACCCAGTTAAAATGGCATCCTACGCTCTTGAGTGGCAATCTCAAACCAATTTATTAGAATCCCTTTGGCTACCAGGTGTTGGCGACCACGGCGGCGGCCCCACCCGTGATATGTTAGAAACCGCTCAACGCTGGCAAAAGTCGCCTTTCTTCCCAGATTTAGAATTCACGACGGCTGAAAAGTATTTACAGCAAATTGTAGAGACGGGATTCATCGCGTCTGGACAGGATTCTCCCCCACCTTTCCCTACTTGGAATGACGAATTATATCTCGAATTCCATCGCGGTTGCTACACTACCCACGCAGATCAAAAACGTTGGAATCGTCGTTGTGAAATTTTATTGTATCAAGCCGAACTGTTTGCAACTTTGGCAACCGTAAGCTGTGGTCTGACATATCCCAAAGCAGAAATCGAAGCAGCTTGGAAGCAGGTGTTATTTCAACAGTTTCACGATATTTTACCTGGTTCTTCAATTACCCAAGTTTATTTGGATGCGCTACCCCAGTGGCAGCAAGTGGAACAAGTAGGAACGAAGATATTAAATGAATCACTTTTAGCGATCGCATCTCACATTACCCTACCAGAACCACCACAACCTAATAATTTACCTATTTTCGTGTTTAATTCTCTTAATTGGCAGCGTTCCGAGGTAGTCTCTATAGCCTTACCCACGCCAGCAACAGCTACCCAGGAATGGCAGATTTACGATGCTTCTGGAAAGTCGGTTGTCTCTCAGTTGTCTGAACCATCAACTTTACTATTTCTCGCCGCCGAAATTCCACCCGTAGGCTACCGCATATTTTGGCTTTCCCCCTCACCTCCCACATCTGTCATATCTCCCCCACTTCTCCCAAACTGGATTTTAGAAAATGAATTCCTACAAGTTGTTATAGATCCTGATACTGGAGATTTATCAAGTGTTTTTGACAAAACTTATCAACGGGAAGTTTTGAGTGGGGCGGGAAATCAACTACAAGCCTTTAAAGACAGTGGTCAATATTGGGATGCTTGGAATATTGACCCCAATTATGCTGATCATCCCTTACCCTCAACAAATCTTCAATCTATTCAGTGGCTAGAACGAGGCCCAGTGCAAAGTCGTGTGCGTGTGGTGCGTCAGTTAGGTGAATCGGAATTTTGCCAAGACTATATTTTGCAAGCTGGTTCACCTCTGCTAAACATCGCCACTACCGTCAATTGGCAAGAAAATCATGTATTAGTGAAAGCTGCTTTTCCTCTGAACGTTGAAGCAGATTTTGCTACCTATGAAATTCCCTGCGGTGCTATTCGCCGCCCAACTAAACCGCAAACACCCGCAGAACAAGCAAAATGGGAAGTCCCCGCCTTACGTTGGGCTGATTTAACTGGGGAGATAAAAGAGGGTTTATATGGTGTCAGTTTGCTGAATGATTGTAAATATGGTTATGACAGCAAACCAAATCAACTCCGCCTGACACTGCTACGGAGTCCGACTTGGCCAGATATAGACGCTGACAGAGGCTTTCACGAATTTACCTATGCTTTGTATCCCCACGGCGATAGCTGGGAATCAGCCCAGACGGTACGACGTGGCTATGAATTGAATACACCTTTACAAGTGATAGTCAACTCACTCACTACTTACAACTGGA
This sequence comes from Nostoc sp. WHI, assembly GCF_015714725.1. Lineage (GTDB taxonomy): Bacteria > Cyanobacteriota > Cyanobacteriia > Cyanobacteriales > Nostocaceae > Nostoc. The sequence continues at coordinate 30,874 of NZ_WBKM01000120.1, read as the reverse complement.
CACAGGCTAAAAGCCCCGCTATCGGCACTTTTGACAGCGCGAGTTTCCTGAATTTATCATCTGAAAATTTAATCTTGATGGCCTTGAAACCATCTGAAGATGAACCGCAACAGTTGATTTTGCGGTGTTATGAGTGTCACGGAGACACAGCCAAGCTATCTTTACAAAGTGATTTAGGGTTGAGTCTAGGAGACACGGTAGATTTGTTGGAGCGTTCCTCAACTACTGAATTCTCATCTGGGCAACAAATCTTGACGATACCACCCTGGAAAATCGCCAGTTTCAAGGTGATACCAGTGACTAATTCTTAGCTTGGCTCAGTATCTTGTAGAGACGCGATTAATCGCGTCTCTACTTTTAGTCTTCATGGTCATCATACGGATCGTTCAATTGCTTGCTAGGAGGGCCAAAGGAGGTATAAATCGACAGTGCGGTGATGGCAACCACCGCCGCAAATACAGAAATGCTAAGAACTATTGCGGGTTCCATAATTGAGGGATAGATTATGAGTGCTATTCTTATAGAATATTACAGAAGATTAAAAAAAGCTTTGGCAAGTAATCTTAGGTGAACTATGGCGCAAAGGACTTGGTTGGGAGATATTCTGAAACCCCTGAACTCTGAGTATGGGAAGGTGTCTCCAGGTTGGGGTACTACCCCTGTGATGGCTGTTTTTATTTTGCTATTTTTCGTGTTTCTGCTGATTATTCTGCAACTTTACAATAAATCACTGTTGGTTCAGGATGTACTTGTCGATTGGCGGACTGTAGGGCGTTAACGGATACAGAGCTATCAAGTTTGGATAACAAGTTAAGTTACACCCGGCTCGTCCGGGTTTTTTTGTGAGTTGTGATTCAGAATTTAGGAGTCAGAATACTGTAGGGGCAATTCATGAATTGCCCCTACATTTCTTGATGCGTAAGTCCTATGGTTAAAGAGTTTAGATTTGCTTAGGCTTAACTGCGATCGCAAATTGACTGGCTCTGCTAATATCAATTATAGTTTTAGATAAACACTACTTAGACTAATTATTACAGCAAATTTTAACCGACTTGTTGAAGTACACAATCTCAGTCTGATAGCCTTACGTCAAGCCTGTTTTACTTTCCAATTCTGAATTCTGACTGTTGCTTTATATTCATGATTAAATTTGACATTTATGGATGAAGTTTCTTCCAAGCTCATAGCAATTTTTCAGAATGTTAATGAGTGGCTAAAGTTTGCTGAGGCTAAAAACGGTATTTTGCTTGCTTTTTCTGGTGCTGGGATTACTGCAACCATAACTCTTTTAGCTACAGCACAAAATATTCCAAAATCATTGAATTTTGGTTTGTTGCTAACAACAATTTTACTTTGTATTTGTTCTTTAATCTGCTCACTTTCTTTTCTTTCTAAAACAAATTTGGAGCGTCTTTTATGGTTGCAAACTAAACCACCTAAGAACTCAAACTTTGTCAAGAAAGATACAGATAATTTTTACTATTTTGGACATTTGCAGAAATATAGTTCGACTGAATTGCTAAATGCGCTGAACAAGCACTACTTTGAGGGTACAATCAATACACCTTATAAAAAGGAATATGAGGATATTGCCGGGCAAATTACTATTAATTCTGAAATTGCCTTTTTAAAATTTCAGGTTTTTACATACGCCATATATATTTTAATTGCTTCAATTTTGGTAATTCCTTTTTCAGTTATTGTAAGTCTGCTTATTTATAGAAAATTATAATTAATTTTTATTAACAATAAGGAGTGATTTACAATCAAATTTATTTGCGTAATTAATCTGAAAAAACTAAGGATTTTATGGAATCTGGTAATCTTAAATTAACTGTAGTCCAACTAGATTTGGTCAAGTCTTCAGAATCTAGCGATGCAATTGAACGCGAAATAGGGGTAAAAGGGACACGCATCTTAATAAAACTAATTCAAGAATTTGTCGAAAACGCTCTGGATTCAGTCATAAATCCTCCTGATCATGACCTAATTATATCATTGGGCGGCGATGGTTATCGTATCTTATTTGAAAAGAGTAAGAATGCTTATGAATTTGTTAAAAGCTTTCGCAAAATCGTTGAAAATTATAACAAAAACCCTAATAATAAAAAGCGAGAGTTTCGCATTGCTGCAACAACTGGAGAGGTTGATTTTGATAAATCTGAACCGTGTGCTAATAAAATAATTGGACACTATGTTTTAGCCCCACTTTCACGGCTGGTTACAGCCCCTTCAGGCTGGTTTTATGTTGACGAGCTAACCTTTAACATTCTTCCTGATGATGTAAAACAGTATTTTACTGAGAAATTAGTCAAAGCTAAAGATCATGAAAAGGATATCCCAGCTTGGCATTGTAAAATTATTTTTGATGAGCAAGACTTGCAAACTCAAAAGTTTGAATCCGTAACAGTTAATGCTCACGGGCAAGTAACTAACAGAAAACAAAATAAAGCATCTTATTTTAAAGAATATCTTGGTGAAGTAACAGGAGAACCATCAGCACCCTTCATAGAGATGGTGAAAATTCCTGGAGGAACTTTTAAAATGGGGTCGCCACCAGATGAGCTAGAACGCTATGACTTTGAAAATCCCCAGCATCCAGTCAATGTAGAGCCGTTTTTCTTGGCTAAGTATCCAGTAACTCAAGAGCAGTGGCAATTTGTGGCACAGTTACCCCAGGTGAACCGGGAGCTAGATAAAGACCCATCTCGTTTTAAAGGAGTAAATCGCCCTGTAGAACGTGTCTCTTGGTACGATGCAATTGAATTTTGCTTGCGCCTATCTCAACATACAGGCAGAATCTACAGCCTCCCTAGTGAAGCACAATGGGAATATGCGTGTAGAGCCGGAACAACAACACCATTCCATTTTGGCCAAACAATTACGTCGGAATTAGCTAACTACGATGCCAATCAAGTTTATGGTGCTGGTGTCAAAGGAACTTATAGAAAAGAGATTACACCTGTGGGGAGTTTTAAAGTAGCTAACGCCTTTGGGTTATACGATATGCACGGGAATGTGTGGGAATGGTGTCTTGATGATTCGCATAATAATTATAAAGGTGCGCCAACGGATGGCAGTCCTTGGTTTGATGATAATGATAATTTTTCTCAGAAGGAAGGACGTGCCGTACTGCGGGGCGGTTCCTGGATCTACGTTCCTAAGCTCTGCCGTTCCGCGTCCCGCAGCCACGACACCGGGGCGGAGCGCGGCGTTATCTTCAGCGTTATTGGTTTTCGTGTTGTCTGCGCTGTTGGGAGGATTCTTTAGTAGCCCTTTATACTTTTTCCCTCTTGCCCTTTACTCTTTTTCTTTTTTTCTCCTTTGGCGACTCGAATTTTTTAGCAAAAATATTAAGATTTTTTAATTTCAATGAAAGAATTATCGGTCATCCAAAAGACTTATGATTGTATTGAGTGGTACGTTTTAATTGTTGAGAAGTTACCGAAAGATTTTGACCATTTTGTGAAAGAATAGCTAAAAATATCCAAATATTTCCGTCATTCATGTCCTTTGACAACCTCTGCAAACTTTTGTCCGAAAAACATCCTACCACCTTTGCAAGTTGGGTATTAGGTACACAGCAAACTGGTGTTACAGTCCTCAAAACCGAATTGAGTATTGAGCCAATTCGTGCTGATTACGTCACATTCTTACAACTTCAAGAACGCATTCTCCACCTGGAATTTCAAACCAAGCTCGAATCTACACCACCCCTACCCCTGCGGATGCTTGATTATTGGGTAAGGTTGTATCGATTGTATCGTCTACCAATCACTCAAGTTGTCGTATTATTGCTTCCTCCTACACCAGAGACAGTAATTGAAACTGTCTTCAATGTCGAAACCACCCGTCACGAATATCGCGTAATTTGCTTATGGGAAGAAAATCCCGAATTATTTCTCAATAACCAGGCTTTGTTACCATTAGCACCACTAACAGCAACCACCCGACCCCAAGCCTTGTTGCAACAAGTGGTGGAACGAGTGAATCAACTTGAGCGAAGAGAACGACTAGAAATTTCCGCTTACACTCAAATCTTAGCGGGGTTAAAATACGAAAAGGACTTGATTCGACAATTGTTTCGGGAGGATATGATGCGCGAATCGGTGATTTATCAAGAGATTCTCGCTGAAGGGGAACAGCGAGGAGAACAACGAGGAGAACAGCGAGGAGAACAACGAGGAGAACAACGGGAACGATCGCTCATTATTCGTCAACTAACTCGGCGCGTGGGAGAATTACCCCAAGAGGTGCGTAAGCGAATTGAAACTCTCTCCATAGAGCAATTAGAAAATCTCGGTGAAGCTTTGTTAGATTTTCAGGCGATCGCAGATTTAGAAACTTGGTTCAGTACATCATTGCAACATAAGTAATAACTGCGTAAGTTGGGTTGAGGAACAAAACCCAACATTAAGCGTTAATTGTTGGGTTTCACTTCCCTATAGGACGCTATTCGCGTTCGTTCAACCCAACCTATGATTATATCAACCAAACGACTCAGTTATAGATTCTGTGACTGTAATTGTTCTAAGTCTTGAATTGTCAGAGACATAAGGTATAACTCGCTCGTGGGGCGATCGCTGGGCGACATAATCACCAACCAGTGAGATTGATACGGTTCCACCCCAACGGCAGCAAATGTTGCAAAATGAGATTTGCCAACAGGTTTTCTTGTCGAAAGTCCAAAACTATTTAGTAGACTACATAATATGATGTGTAAGTTTATCTAGTAGTTTTAGAGTTTATAGGAGACAAAAAATGAATATATTTGGTATCGGTCTGCCGGAAATGGGTGTAATTATGGTAGTAGCATTGTTAATCTTTGGCCCAAAAAAGCTGCCAGAAATTGGCCGGAGTGTGGGCAAAACAATTCGTAGTTTTCAAGAAGCTTCTAAGGATTTTCAAAACGAGTTTCAAAAAGAAGTGGAACAGTTAGAAGAAACTGTAAAGACTACTGCTGAGTTGGAACCTAAGCAAATCGAGTCTGTTAAATCGGAGCAGGATACCGCTAGTTCTTCCCAACCTAGCTAGGAGAGCGCAGCATATCAATTGACTGTAGGCAAAATGACAGAAGCAGTTACACAAACAGCTTTGGTGATTCCCCAGCTAATTGTCGGGTTGGGGAATCCAGAAAGCAAATACGACCAAACACGCCATAATATCGGCTTTGCTGGTGTGGAAACTCTCTCTCGTTCTTGGCGCATTCCCTTAGCGGAAAATCGCAAGTTTCAGGGAGAGTATGGCGAGGGTATGGCATCAGGTGGAGGTAAGATTCGCTTGCTAAAACCGTTGACTTATATGAATCGCTCAGGACAAGCAATACAAGCGGTGACAAGTTGGTATAAGTTGCCACCTGAGTCAGTGCTGGTGATTTATGACGATATGGATTTGCCTTTAGGAAAGACTCGTCTGCGCTTGTCTGGTTCGGCTGGAGGACATAACGGCATGAAAAGTGCGATCGCACATCTTAGCAGCCAAAATTTTCCCCGGTTGCGAATCGGTATTGGTAAGCCCAAAGTTGCAGCTAATAACGATGATTCAGATACTATCTCCCATGTGCTGGGGCGATTTTCTGTTGCCGAAAATCAACTGATGTCTCTTGTACTTCAGTTCGTAGTTGAGTGTATAGAATTAAGCCTTAAACAGGGAGTAGAAAAGGCTATGAATGTTTGTAATAGCCGCACCGTTAATAATTCTGAGTCTTAAGGGTGGATGAATACTGCCCTATAAGTTTGGCAAAAACGCTTAGTTTGGTTGATGGGCAGCGATTTTAGCTTGCTCCATCTAACCCAAACTGTACAAGGCAAGCTCCAAGTCAGTGTGAGTAGTTCACGGTTATTAAATAAAGCAACGCCAGTCCTAAACCAAATAGGTTTATTTAAAACTTCTTTTGTGTCTAGCTGCCACTGCCTTACGTTTGCGCTTTTCTATCGGTGTTTCAAAGTGCCGATGATACCTGATGTCGGCTAATATACCAGCTTTGGAAACCTGGCGTTTAAACCGACGCAAAGCTGAGTCTATTCCTTCGTTCTCTTTTAGAAGCACCTGGGTCATTCTCGCCTTTTCCTCATTATGAATAGTTTCCATTGTAATATCAGCCTCAAACTTAGTAAAACCCCCCTGAGTTAAAGTCAGATTAAGAGGTTATTTGCCCAGTTGAGGCGGGTTATGTGTGCTTCTGGGTCATAAAATTAGCACTTAGCTACAAGTTAATGTAAGTGCCCTAATGCACCCTCAGCGCCAGTAGAGAATATGGAGAAATTATAATACTAAATTTTTACGGTTTTACTATTTACTGACGAAAAATACAGTCTTGCCTAATAGCAGAAATGATAAAATACTATTATATTTAAATATTTTAAAAGTTGATCCTGCCCTCATTTAATAATTTATATCCAGATACTAATGCTGCAAAAGCAATTATAAAATTCCATAAGCTAGTTGGCTGTAAAATAACTCCACCGCTTAAGAAAATTAGTACTATGCCAATGCCTAGAAAAATCCATCCCAAGTTACCAGTTTCTCTACGAAAAAAAACTATAGTAACCGCTAACAAATATGATGTTTTTACCAAAAAAGTATAAGCCTGTAAAAAGTAGGATTAAACCTATAAGTCTGATTAATAATCTGCCCATAATATTTTGAGATTTTTAATGGCTGAAGCCGATTTTAATCCGATCATACGCGGCTTTTTAAAATTCTGCTAAACTTTACATTGTCTTAGTCACAATTAAGTGAATATACTGAATTGTACTCTTGCTGTCTGAAGATGTCAGTACAAGTAATGTTGATTACATCAAGTAGTCCTTGCCAGCGTGTTATCAAGGTGCTTTAATAGCGATGTCTAACGACAAGAAGCAAAGCTTCTACGCATTCTGCAAAACAGTCCTACTTACAGAATATGTACAAGACTCGCAGCGACTCGATATCAGACATCGCTGCTGGTGTTCATAAAATTACAGACTCAAAACATTAAACTCAAAGATATGACAAGCTAATAGCATATCCTTGACATTAAATTCTCCCCAAAGCTGAATAGGAGTATATATGGAGCCAATCATTTTTATAGTTTTAGTGCTTATAGGTTATGCCTTAGGTTCTGCAAAACTGATTAATCAAGGTAATGAAGCCCTAGTTGAACGCTTGGGGCGGTATCATCGGAAACTGAAGCCTGGGCTGAACTTTATTGTTCCTTTTGTCGATCAGGTTGTAATGGAAGATACTACACGAGAGCAAATTTTAGACATCAAGCCTCAGAGTGTGATCACCAAAGATAATATTTATGTAGAAGTGGACGCTGTTCTGTACTGGCGTATTATAGATATTAAGGAAAGCTTTTATGCTATTGAGGATCTCCAAGGGGCACTGACACAACTGACTACAACAACGCTCCGGGAAATCATTGCTCAGAATACCTTAGAGCAGACCAATGTCTCTAGAGCAGAGATGCACTCAGCGATCGCAGACCAGTTAAACAGTATAACGGCGGGTTGGGGAGTTGAGATTCTCCGGTTAGATATTCAGCGAATTACTCTACCTGAGAGTGTACGAAAGTCAAGAGAAGAGGAGCAAGCCGCTGAAATCAAAAAACGGGCGCTGATTACCGAAGCAGAAGGGCAGAAGGAAGCTGCTATTCGGAAAGCAGAAGGAACTATGAAATCAGTGGAGATAATTTCTCAAGCATTACGTTCCAATCCCGATAGTAGAGGCATTCTCCGGTATCTTGTAGCTCAAGATTACGTAGATGCCAGCCAAAAACTTAGTGAGAGTAATAATGCCAAAATTGTCTTTGTAGACCCAGCCAACTCAACTGAAATGTTTCAGGAGTTAATTGCCGAGTCGATAGTTACAGAAGATAACGGCAAAAAATCCGAAAACGGCAATACTTAAAAGTCACGCTGTCTGGTGGGTCGGAATATTGCATCGGCTACTAGTGAAACATCGCGCATTTCTTGAACATCGTGAACTCGGAGGATATCAGCACCATTAAAAATAGCAGCACAACAAGCTGCTGCCGTTCCCCAAACTCGTGCTTTGGGATCTGGTTGGTTTAAAATGCGACCAATAAAACTTTTACGAGATGCTCCTACCAAGATAGGACAGTTGAGTGTTGTAAGCGATCGCAAGCTGCGAAAAATTTCTAAATTTTGCTCATAGTTTTTAGCAAAGCCAATACCAGGATCAATAATAACTTTGCTCAGGTCGATGCCGACAGCAGTTGCTAACCCAATTTGTTGAGCTAAAAAACTATAAATCTCTGTGAGCAAATCTTGATAATCAGTTTGTTGTTGCATTGTCTGTGGTATTCCCCGAATGTGCATTAAAATAATCGGCACACCCAACTCTGCCACTGTCGGCAACATTTGTGAGTCAAAGCTGCCGCCAGAAATATCATTAATAATATCCGCTCCAGCTTCTACAGATGCCCTAGCTACAGCAGCACGGGTTGTATCTACAGAAATCGGTACTGAAATTTCTGGTCTTAGCACCTGTAACACTGATATTACCCGGTTAAGTTCCTCCGCCAGAGTTATTTGCTTTGCCCCTGGTCGAGTTGATTGACCCCCCACATCGATAATGTCAGCGCCAGCAGCTACTAGTGCTTGCGCCTGTGCTAAAGCGGCAGAGGTAGTGTTAAACTCACCCCCATCACTAAAGCTATCAGGCGTCACATTCAAAATGCCCATCAAATAAGTCCGCTGTCCCCACTCAAAACAGCGTCCCCGAATTATCAAGTTACTTAGCATAAATCTACATTGCTATGTGATATGACTTCCGCCAAATCAATCATTAAGCAGTTTGTAGTGGGGACTTCAGTCCCCAAAACCAGGACTAAAGTCCTGACTACGAACGAACATTTTTTATTCAGCTTGATTGACCTAGACATTATATGAGGCGGCAGTTCCCCTGTAAGCATTCCCATGCAGAGCATGGGAACGAGAAGAAGGCACATCACACTGACTTAAAATTCACAATCCGAGCGAAACTCTCAGCTTCTAGACTTGCTCCTCCCACTAAAGCACCATCAATTTCTGGTTGAGTCATGATCTCATCAATATTATTCGGCTTGACTGAGCCGCCATATTGAATTGATACATTCGGATTACTCAACTGGCTACGAATTAAGCCAATTATTCGATTAGCTTCTGCTGCTTCACAAGTGTCACCGGTGCCAATCGCCCAAATCGGTTCATAGGCAATTATCAAATTATTCTGATCAACATCCACTAAACCTTTTTCTAGTTGGGTGATAATCAGTGATTCAGTTTCTTGTGCATCTCGTTGTTGTTTAGTTTCGCCTACACAAAGAATTGGAGTCAAACCATATCTTTGAGCAGCTTTGAGGCGCAGATTAACAGTTGCGTCCGTTTCACAAAAGAATTGCCGTCGTTCGCTATGACCGACAATCACAAAGCGCACACCAATTTCCGTCAGCATTGGGGCAGAAATCTCACCTGTATAGGCTCCATATTCTTGCCAGTGGACATTTTGTGCCCCCAGTTGGATGAGGCTACCGTGCAAACTCTTGGACAAAATGCTTAAATCAGTGAACGGAGGGCACAATATCACTTCTCGCCCCAGGGGCGTTTCCTCTAAGTGGGGCAGAAATCCTTGTAAAAACTCCTGGGTCTCCGCCTGGGTTTTGTACATTTTCCAGTTGCCGGCAATAACGATTTTCCGCACAGGTAATTTAGTCAAGATCCTAACGAGTTATTTTAGATGCATTTTTCAGTTTATGACTTTTTGTTAGTCATTGGTCTACATAGTTGGGCATTGGGCATTGAGCATTGGGCATTGGGCCATACTTATCCCCCTTGTCTCCTTTGTCTGCTTCATCTCGCCAAACCTCTCCTAAAAATAACTAGGATAGTAAACGAGGTGTATTTAAAATCTAAAATCTAAAATCTAAAATCTAAAATCTAAAATCTAAAATCTAAAATTGATATGACTTCGACATTGCCCGTGCCTGAACCTGAGCAAAGCGATTCTGCCAACACTGATGCAAATTCTCTCAGATGGGAGGAAGAATTGGATAGTGCCATTTTCAGCTTTGAAGACATTCAGACGGAACTGAACTATAAACAAGCACAAACGGCGCTGCGAAACTTGGTAATCAATCTCGACCTCACTCCCCAAGAAAAAACTGGATTGGAGGCGGAAATTACAGATTTGGAAACCATGCTGGGGAAGTTAGACCGCATGGTGGTGCAGATTGCGGCTTTTGGGATGGTGGGACGTGGTAAGTCTTCGCTACTCAATGCTTTGGTTGGGCAAACAGTATTTGAAACTGGGCCGCTGCACGGTGTCACCCGTGCTGCACAAAGAGTTAATTGGAGTATTAGTGAGGAAGCAATTGGGGAAACTGAACGGGCTTTGCGGGTGACTCTCCCTGGTGTAGGTCAATCGCAGGTGGAATTAATTGATACTCCTGGGTTAGACGAAGTAGATGGTGCAACCCGTGCCGCATTAGCTGAACAGATCGCAAAACAAGCCGATCTGATTCTGTTTGTGATATCTGGCGATATGACAAAGCTAGAACAGGTTGCCCTTTCTCAGTTGCGCGAAGCAGGTAAACCGATCATCCTAGTGTTTAATAAAGTAGACCAGTATCCAGAAGCAGACCGGATGGCAGTTTACCAGAAAATCCGGGATGAAAGGGTGCGGGAATTACTCACTCCCCTAGAAATTGTGATGGCTGCGGCATCGCCGTTGGTGAAGACGGCGATTCGTCGCCCTGATGGTACTAGGGGCATACAGTTGCGTACAGGTAATGCGAAAGTCGAGGAACTCAAGCTAAAAATCTTGGAGATTCTGCACCGTGAGGGGAAAGCTTTGGTTGCCCTCAATACTATGCTTTATGCCGACATTGTAAATGAGCAATTGATAGAGCGAAAACTGATGATTCGAGAGGTGAATGCTAATGAGTTGATTTGGAAGGCTGTTATTACTAAAGCATTAGCGATCGCACTCAATCCTGTAACTGTGGTAGATATTCTGAGTAGTGTGGTTATTGATATTACTCTGATTTTGGGTTTATCTAAACTCTATGGCTTTTCTATGACAGAAGCAGGGGCTGTACAATTGCTACAAAAAATCGCCCTGAGTATGGGCGGCATCGGTGCTAGTGAATTGTTGGCAAATTTGGGTTTGAGTGGATTGAAGACTTTACTTGGTATCTCTGCAACAGCTACGGCCGGTGCTGCCCTCGGCCCTTATATATCGGTGGCAATCACGCAAGCTGGAGTAGCTGGTGTTTCTTCTTACGGTATTGGACAAGTTACCAAAGTTTATTTAGCCAATGGGGCGACTTGGGGGCCTGATGGGCCGAAAGCAGTGATTAATCGGATTTTGGCAAACTTGGATGAAACATCAATTCTTAACCGCATTAAAGATGAATTACTCTACAAAGTAAAACTCAGAAAGTAATGCATAGACGTGATACAAATGCAGAATAGGAAGTTTACTAGGTAAATGTTCTATAATTTACTCGGAAGATATGCAACACAATCAGCTAATAGATAATAAAGTAAGAATCTTCAATCTATTTGTTTGATTTAGGTTTGCATCACCCTCGCATCCTTGGCCACCCTAATGTACTAAAACCACTGTACCCGTATCACTCTAATCTAATATTCTGGGAAATCATTAGTTAGAATAACCTTATCAAGTTCTTAAATCATCTTGTCAATCTTACAGCCTCAGCCAACTATAATATACTTAAGATTTTACACAAGGATGGAACCATGACTGACACTCAAAGAATGGTTCGTTTAAACTTAGATTTGTCATCTGAACTAAATCAGATACTAGACGAACTAGCAAATAAAATAGGCACAAGTAAAAGTGATGTTCTGCGTCAGGCTATAACCTTAATGCAAATTATGGTTATAGCTAAAGAGGAAACTAAAAAGTTAGGAGTTCCAGAAGCAAATCAATTGATAGTGAATGAAATCATTCTCTCATCTGGGGAGCAGCCAAAACCCCATCCATTAGAGGCTTTTTTAGAAACCTTTGGAACCTGGGAAGACACACGCACCGCAGAAGAAATTATTGATGAAATATATTCAAGTCGGACTGTAAGCGATGTCTGACGACAAGCCGCTTTGCGTCTACGCGATTATAGCTTGTGAACTATTTACTCGATACTGATACGTGTATCTATTGGCTTAACGGCCGCCAGCCAGTCAGAGATAAACTCTTAGCAGTCGGATGGGATGAAGTATGCATTTGTGTTATCACTGCTGCTGAATTGTATTATGGTGCATACAATTCTAATCGATTGTCAGAAAATTTAGCTAATACAGAACGATTTATTCAAAACTTATCCGTTGTATCTTTAACTGATCCTGCTCTCAGAAAGTATGGTGAATTAAAGGCAGAACTTCGTAGAATAGGACAAACAATTGCTGAATTTGATTTACTAATTGCTAGTGTTGCACTTGTAGAACATTACACTTTAGTAACAAACAATATTCGTCACTACGAACGCCTAAACGGATTAAAACTGGAAAACTGGACTCTGCCTTAGAAACTTAGCAAAAGCAGGTACGTTAACTATGATTCCACAAACGATAGATAAAATTACCACAGTCCAAGAACAACGGTTTCTATTACCTGGCTATTACACTTGGGAAGAGTTTGAGAAAATTGAAGCATTAACAGCAGATGCGCCAGGTTTGCGGATAACTTATCTTGATGGGTGTGTGGAATTTATGACTCTTGGTGAACAACACGAAATTATCAAAAGTATTCTAGCTATATTGCTAGAAACATACTTTTTCGAGTTAGGTATAAATTTTATTCCTGTAGGTAGCGCTACCCGTCGAGCAAAAGAAAAAGGTGCTTCCTTTGAACCTGATGAATCTTATTACATAGAGAAAAAGAAAGAGAATCCTGATTTAGCAATTGAAATAAATATTACTAGTGGCAGCATAGATAAGTTAGAAAAGTACAAGCGGTTTAAAATTACTGAAGTCTGGTTTTGGGAAAATAATCAGTTATCTGTATATCATTTTACTAATGATAACTATGAGCAAATTCCTCAAACTCAATTATTACCAGAACTAGATATAAATTTGTTAGCACGTTGCGTTTTAATGCCTTCGATAATTGAAGCTAGAATAGAGTTTATTAAAGGAATTCAGTAGTAATATTTTAGGGAAAATCAAAAATGACTGCACAAGGAAAAGCCCAACGAATTCAAATAAATTTAGATTTATCGTCAGAAATTTATGAGACACTAAATAATCTGGCACAACAGATTAATGGAGATAATGCTGAGGTGCTGCTAAAAGCGATCGCACTGATGGAAGTAGCAGTAGAAGCCAAGCAAAAAGGCAAGCATATCTGGATTACAGACGAGAACCAAAACCTTGAAACTGAAGTTGTTGGTATTTAGTAGGATGACAGATTTAACAGATTTATCGAAAATAATTGCCAGCAAAGGCGACAAACCATTGATTTTATCAATAGTAAATTTACAGTCACAAGAAGAGGCAGAACTTCAGCGAAAGCTACAAGAACTCAAGTTTAAACAAGAACTTAGGAAAGATTGGATTTTATTTATTGTCAGGGATGTAGTAATTTTTTCTACAGCCATTCTTTTCATTTTTGCTGTCAGTGGTTATTCTTTATTCACCCAAATTACAGGATTAGCGCATCTCAAAACCTGTGCTTAGCTATGATCTGTAGTAAATAAATGGTCAAATATTTTTTGTTTGACTTGTTCACTCATCCCCATACCATTATCAACAATTGCAACTTGAATTTGGTGAGCTTTGACTGTGGTTTTAATGATAATGCGGTTGCGATTGACTTGAATTTCCTCAAAACTGCGTCCATTGTTCGACTCTTCTAAGGCATCAATGGCATTCGCCAAAATATTAAGGATTATTCATTTCATGGGCAACTCAGTTAAACGATCGCTAAATGAGTTAAGTTACCTTTGTAGCCACTAATCTCAATTACGGCATCAGTAAGAGCAGAAAATCCATTAATGTTATCATTGAGTGCCAGAAAAGTTTGCTGATCAGTGCCTGTACCCAAAGTAAAAGTTGCTGCACCTTTAGCTACAAAAGCAGTTGCAGTCAATATCTGCTGTACATCGAAAAGATCCAAACTAGCAACAGTACCAAGTTGAGCCACATTGGCGGCTGAAACTGCATTCACACCATCAATTTTATCTTGACAAATGTTCAAGTCAGTGATTTTATCAAAGCCAGACAGCAGCGAATCACTCAAGCTGCTAAATACAAATTTATCACCGCCGCGATCGCCTGTGAGAATATCACCACCAGCACCGCCTTTAAGGATGTCACAACCTTTGCCTCCGAAGAGTTTATCATTTCCAGCTAATCCCAAAAGTTGGTCGTTGCCATTCTTGCCAATTAGCTTATCATTGCCAGCCCCACCAGTGAGTTTGTCTGCATAGTTGTCACCATATAAGGTTTTACCCTGCACAGTTCCTTCTGTGGTAGTCTGGCTAATTAGTTGACCATTGGTATCATAGAGATAAGTGGCAACTGCATCCGTTGTGCCATCGCCATTTTTGTCAATATCTGCGGTAGTTAGCTTGCCACTGGCATTGTAGTTGTAAGTGGTAATCTCGTCAGCGATGCCATCATTATTTTTGTCAGCTACCTGTGCAGTGAGTTTGCCGCCAGCGTTGTAACTGTAAGCAGTCACTTCATCAATGATGCCATCATTATTATTGTCAATTTCCTGTGATTTCAGTTTGCCGCTCAAATCGTAGCTGTAGCTGCCAACCGCATCAACTACACCATCATTGTTGTTGTCATAGCTGGCGGTTGCGCGTCCATAAGTAAAGGTAACGACTTCATCAATGATACCGTCGGCGAAGTAGTAGTCAAAGCTTCGAGATGTCCAGTTATTGTTGGCATCATAAGTAGAGGTTTCAGTATAATCAGCGATGCCGTCGCCGTTGTTGTCAAAGCTATAGAATGTCTGGTTGCCGTTGGCGTCATAAGTAGATGTTCTGACACTATCAATTATGCCGTCGCCATTGTTGTCATAGCTTTCAGATGTCTGGTTGCCGTTGGCATCATAAGTAGAGGTTTGGGTATAATCAGTTGTGCCGTCGCCATTGTTGTCTTGGCTAAAGGATGTCACTTTGCCGTTGGCGTCATAAGTAGATGTTCTGACAAAATCAGTTGTGCCGTCGCCGTTGTAGTCAACACTATAGAATGTCTGGTTGCCGTTGGCGTCATAAGTAGAAGTAGAAGTATCGACAGAATCAGTGATGCCGTCACCATTGGAGTCAATGCTTGTGGATGTTCGGTTGCCGTTGGCGTCATAAGTAGAGGTTTCGACTCTATCAGCGATGCCGTCACCATTGGAGTCAATGCTTGTGGATGTCTGGTTGCCGTTGGCGTCATAAGTATAGGTATAGACAGAATCAGTTATGCCGTCGCCGTTGCCGTCAGAGCTTAACGATATTTGGTTGCCGTTGGCGTCATAAGTAGATGTTCTGACACTATCAATTATGCCGTCGCCGTTGTCGTCAGAGCTTTCAGATGTCAGGTTACTGTTGACATCATAAGTAGATGTTCTGACACTATCAATTATGCCGTCGCCGTCGAAATCAAAGCTATCGGTCACTTTGCCATTGGCATCATAAGTAGAGGTATAGACTCTATCAGCGATGCCGTCGCCATTGTTGTCTTCGCTAAAGGATGTCACTTTCCCGTTATAAGTATAGGTATAGACTCTATCAGCGATGCCGTCGCGGTTGTAGTCATAGCTTTCAGATGTCTGGTTGCCGTTGGCATCATAATTATAGGTTGTGACCTGGTCAGCGATGCCGTCGCCGTTGGTGTCATCGTTAATAGATGTCAGTTTATAACCGTAGTTAATAACTGAGTCTATTGTCCCATCACTGTTACTGTCTATGTTCTCAGTTATTAAGTTGCCAGCAGCATCGTAAGTGTAAGTCGTGGTTGAGGCCATAAATTTGTGTTCCTTAATAAATCTAACTTGGGCTTTAGAGTTGTAATTCGATTACGATCCAAATCGAAATTATTGAGACTTTCCAAACATTCTCTTAGACAAGACAGGCACAATTTGCTGAGAGCATCCCAATTTTGCAAGAATATGTTTGTTACTAGGCGATCGCTCCATATCGCTCCACTACATTGCGATCGCAATGACAATTCATAACCTGGGTTTGATATAACTTACACATTTGGGATGCTCCCAAACTTGCTTAACCTTTTCCTAAAGATAAGATTCTCATAAATATCTTAAGAAATCAGAACTTTTTGATTAACTTTTGAATAAATTTTGGTTATATTTGAATAGAAATAATTAATTACAAATGAACTTAGCACATAGATGGGCGCTCTACTTAAGAGAAATAGATTTCTTATAATAAAACTAATCTCTCATTTTTCATAGTCAATTTGTCTCATCATCTTCTAGCTCAGTTTCGTCAAGATAATCCCGACTCTGGCATTGTTGATCTTAAAGCTTACTGTGGGCGTTTTCGATATGTTCGTGAAATGTTAAAAATGCTTCTGGAACAGCCTGAGCCTATTTTATTAGCCCAGATTTTTGCCAAGCTTACTTTTTTAGGTCGTATTCACAATGTTTCTACTGTACAGTTACTTATCAGTGATAGCTTTGGGCAACTTTCAAGATATGCTCAACAAACTCTTTTCCTTTCTCTTTACCATGTTGATAAACCGCAACTAAGCCCGCTTCGGTAGCATCTGTAAAGTTAACTTGATACTCTTTGGGGTCAACATCTGGTCTAATAATATGGATACGCACTCCTTTGTAAGTTTCAGGAATTGCTTCTAACTGAAACATATCTCGATAAAGTGTACCTGGTTCGTTAGCGATCGCAATTACTTCCTGATATCCCGCCTCAACCATTGCGATCGCTGGACATAAACAGGTGTAGGACGCATCTACGAAAGGTTTTTTGTTTATCCAAGCCGGGATATCCCAAGCGTGAAACTTGCTCTGAGTTTATCAAGCACCAGTTCTAGAACCTAACAAATAGAAGTGATCGTATATTTAACTGAAATTTATATTTAATCAGCAAAAAGGCTTATAGCTTTCTCAAAACTTCATATTTAATAAGTAAAATGGCATTCGACTTAAGCAAAAGCTTATTTAACTTAAGCAAGAGCTACTTTGACTTACTCATTTTGGTGTTTTCCGCAAGCAAAAGCTTATTTAACTTAAGCAAGAGCTACTTTGACTTACTCATTTTGGTATTTTCCGCAAGCAAAAGCTTATTTGACTTAAGCAAGAGCTACTTTGACTTACTCATTTTGGTGTTTTCCGCAAGCAAAAGCTTATTTGACTTACTAAATTAGCTTGTTTGCTTGTTTATCCCTCTTTCGTCACTGAGCCTGCCATAGCTCTTAGCTCAAATTTTAAGTATGTATCTCATTTGTACTGATAAACCTGAACTAAATAGTTGCTATAGTTACACGCTCAAGGAGGGTGCTAGGGCTAAAGTTTTCGTCAGATCACCAAGGAGAAAGCGATCGCAGAGGTTAAACAGTTCTACCTCAGTCTGCGTGTGTCGCATCAGCCGCAGGAAATGACCCTCAGCGTCAACACTCAGGGCAATGTAGTTGAGGAACATTTTGAGGTAGCCTACGCGCGATCGCTCTGACATAGTTGACGCTGTGGGGGTTTGCCATAAACGATCAATATAGTTGCGTACCTCTACTAAAGGAACAGGCGTGATCGGCTCGAAGCGCAAAGCCTGCCGAATTTGATTAAAAAGCCAAGGATTTCCAATCGCCCAGCGTCCCACCATCACACCCGCCGCGCCAGTTTGAGAAAGCACTTCCAGGGCAGTTGTCGCAGAGTCGATATTGCCATTGGCAAGCACTGGACAATGAACCCGTCTTACTGCTTCAGCGATCAAATCATATTTGACTGCTCCGTGGTACATATCTTTCACCGTGCGACCATGCAAACTCAGCAAATCAATGCTGTGGCGATTGATCATATCTAGAATTTCGTAAAAGTTATCTGTATTTTCAAAGCCCACGCGCATCTTGACGGTCAAAGGTCGATCATTCACTGCCTGCCGTAGTTCTCCCAAAATCCGATCCACTTTTTCTGGTGAGAGCAGCAATCCACCCCCAACATTTTTCCGATAGATTCTAGGTGCTGGACAGCCCATATTCAAGTCAACTCCAGCGATATTATAGCCGCAGAGTTCCTTTGCTGTTCTTACTAAGTCGGGAATGCTTTCGCCAATCATTTGAGCAAAAACGGGGCGACCCGTGTCGTTTTCGGTGATTGCTGCCAGAATGCTACGATTGAGCCGTGAGGTATCATTCACGCGGAAATACTCGGTGAAGAAGTAGTCAGGACTGCCGTAGTGGGCAATGAGCTTCATAAACCAGAGGTTTGTCACATCCTGCATGGGCGCAAGAGCAGTGAGGGGTAGGTATGGATGGAGCGATTGGGGAAGCGAGACCTGGGACATAGAGATTCCAGTGTTCGACAAAGCATCACTGTATCAAAAAATGGTTATTTATTGCGAACTTGTTCATTACGCTTAGACTCGTGTAATTACAAAAGAAAGGCAGAGGGCAGGAGGCAGGAGGCAGGAGGAAGAAAATATATTTCTTGCCCTCTGCCAAAAGGGTTTAGAGGAAGTAAATTTATTTATGGGGATTACCTCCTGCCTACTGCCTTGTCTACGACACGCTACGCGAACGTCCTCCTGCCTCCTTAAGAGTCTAGTGTAAAACTTGGGGTTGATGGGTGCAGGAAGAATGACAAACCGCCGAGGGCACGAGGAAGAGAAAGGCGATCGCATTTCATCATGCAAATAATTAGACATTTGTCGTAGATATGGTTTTAGTATCTATTGGAACCTAGTATCCCTCACATAATTTCTCAGCAGTGATCATTCTTGAGATAAATATGTTGACATTTCCGTGTTCGTTGTTACATTTAAATTACTGTCTTGATAATCCCGAAAAGTGTTAGCTTAAAAATTATTTCATTTTAAAAATAATTTTCATTCTTTGGTTAATTTGTTATACTTTTCTTCCAAGAGATTTCCTAGTTTGATGTAGAAATAATACTTACTGTTTGTTAGAGACGCAATTGTGCAATTGTTATGAAAAATCCTACAGTAAAAGAGTGCAACAAAGATGAAAAATGGCAACTAAAATTGAAGTCAAAAGTTTGCTGCTTGATATAAGGCATCTTACAGAACCCACAGAAGGCAGGCTACATTGCTTTGCAAAAGTTAAAAATTAATTACGTAATATTTATCGGGGATGGATAGAATGAACAGATTAAGTTTTTATATGATTTTGTTACATGGGTTGTTTTTAGGAATAACATCGGCTAGTGCCAAGTCACTAGAATTGTCAGCCAACCATCAGGCTGTGCCGCCTCTAGAAGCCGTGGTAACAGCCAGAAGTGAAAACAAATCCAATAGTCAGTTAACGGCAGAAACTTCTTCAACTAAAATCTCAGCACTATTAGCAGAAAATATTAATATTCGCCAGAAACAGAGGCTACCGTTAGGGCAAGTTTGGGTAGTTAATCAAAATAAACACGCCCAGCCTCAACCGTTTATTTGGGTAGTAAAAGATCCTAAAAAAGCAGGACAGCAACCATTTTTGCAAGTTGCAAAACCCCCAGAAAAACCTAATAAAAAGCCTGATTCTAGCAAAGTACCAACAACAAAGGATGAGTTAGAAGCATTTGATGAGGTAGTGAAAGACACCCAAAAGTCAGGAGGACTGTTCACCCTTTATCGCAATAAAGAAAAGAATAAAATTTATCTAGAAATTAAGCCAGAGCAACTGAATAAAAATTACCTAGCTACGGCAACGCTAGAATCAGGCATTGGCGAACGAGGTATTTACAGTGGTATGCCTCTACAAGATTTTTTGTTTTATTTCCGACGGGTAGATGATAAAGTACACTTTGTCATTCGCAATGTCAATTTTCGCACTCGTGAGGGAGATCCTCAAGCGCGATCGCTGGCGCGATCGTTTAGTGACTCTGTTCTCTACACCATTTCCCTGAAAAGCATTCATCCAGAACGCAAAACTCTTCTGATCGACTTGGGAGATTTGTTACTCACAGACTTGGCTGGATTATCTGTAAGTTTAGGAATACCAGCAGCAGGAACAGACCAGTCATATTTTGGTACTGCTAAAGCCTTTCCCCAAAACTTAGAAATTGAGTCAGTTTTGAATTTCTCTGGTGGCGGTGGTAGTGACAGTGAAGTACCAAGCTTTGCGTCCCTACCTGACAATCGTGGCTTTACCCTGCGCGTCCACTACAGTCTCTCACAACTACCCGACAAAGATTACCGATCGCGCCTTGCTGACGATCGCATCGGCTATTTCATCACCGCCTACCAAGATTTATCCAAAGACGATCGCGGCGATTCTTTTGTCCGCTACATCAATCGCTGGCATTTGGAAAAACAAGACCCAAAAGCCCTAATTTCTCCACCCAAAAAACCGATTGTCTTCTGGATTGATAACGCTGTCCCCTTGGAGTACCGCGATGCGATGAAAGAAGGCGTCCTAATGTGGAACAAAGCCTTTCTCAAAGCGGGATTCAAGGATGCAATTGAAGTCCGCCAAATGCCAGATGATGCCACATGGGACCCAGCAGATATTCGTTACAACACGATTCGCTGGATTAATACAGTCGATGGTTATTTTGCAATGGGGCCATCCCGCGTTAATCCATTGACTGGGGAAATTTTGGATGCAGATATTCTCGTAGATGCCAGCTTTGTGCGGGCACTCAAGAATGAGTATCGCAACATCGTCCAACCCAGCCAAACACAAAATCGTACTCAAAATCGCACTACTTTATCAGCTTTGATGCAAAATCGTCTACTTTGCGCCAATGGTTTAGATGCGAAAAACAATGGTGTTGCCCCCCAGCAGATGCAAGGGCAAAAGAAATTGTTGAGTCGTTTATCTAAAATGGCGGGTGAGTACGATTTATGCTATGGGATGGAAGCAGCTAAACAGTTTGCCTTTGGTTCACTGGCAATGTCACTGCTGCCTGATACCATAGCCACTCCAGACCAAATCAAAGAATATACCAATCAATATTTACGTTTAATCATCGCTCACGAAGTTGGACATACTCTTGGTTTACGCCATAACTTCCGTGGTAGTACACTGCTGCCACCGGAGGAGATGAATAATACGGAAATTACCAAAATTAAAGGTTTAACAACTTCCGTAATGGACTATATTCCCCCGAATATTGCTCCTCAAGGCACAAAACAGGGAGATTATTTTCCCAGCGTAGTGGGGGTTTATGATGAATGGGCGATTAAGTACGGCTACATCCCAATTCAGACATCAACTCCCATAGCAGAAAAACCAATTTTAGAGGAAATTGCTGCACTATCCTCCAAGCCAGAATTGAGTTATTCCACAGATGAAGATGTCTATGACCTTGATCCCACTGCCGATGCTTGGGATAACAGTAGTAATGTGCTGCTTTATTCTCAGTGGCAGTTGAATAATTCGCGGGTGATGTGGGAACGTCTCGATAAGGGTTACCCAATAGCTGGCGAAAGTTACAGCGATGTAAGTGAACGTTTTAGCACAGTATTGGGTAACTATTTTCAGCAGATATATTACACTACAAAATACATCGGGGGACAGTCTTTCTATCGCATTCACCCTAGCGAGATGCCGCCTAGTACAGTTGTCCAACGCCGATTACCCTTTGAAGCAGTACCAGTTGAACAACAACGGCAAGCTTTAGAGACGCTGCACAAATATATATTTGCAGAAGATGCGTTGAGCTTTTCACCAGAATTACTGAATAAATTAGCACCTTCGCGTTGGAGTCATTGGGGTAGTTATCCGCAAATTGGTCGTTTAGATTATCCAATTCATGATTTGGTGCTACTCATGCAGAGTTTAGTGTTGCGGGATTTACTCTCAGGCGATCGCCTTTCTCGTCTCAAGGATATTGAACTCAAAACGAAGCCAGAAAATGCCCTGACTCTTCCAGAACTATTTGAGACTTTGCAATCAGGTATCTGGACGGAAGTCATCAAACCAAAAGGTAAACCAATGAAAATTGCCAGTTTACGCCGAGGCTTGCAGCGCGAATACCTGGACATTTTGACTGGTATGGTGTTGCGAAAAGAATATGTCCCAGAAGATGCTCGCACTCTGGCTTGGTATAAACTCAAACAACTGGATGACAAACTCAAGATGGTTAATTCTGAGGATGAATATACCAAAGCGCACTTATTAGAAACACGCGATCGCATCGAGAAAATCTTAAACGCCCCGTTGCAAGGAAATTAAAAAAGTTAGGAGTGAGGTAGTTAATAGTAAAATTCCTAACTCCTAACTCCTAACTCCTAACTCCTAACTCCTCTTCTTATCCCCTATATTGCCACAGGTCGTCTGAGTCCCTTTAAAAGAAATCAGCCACCCAAGGAGAGACACCCGCAAATATTTGCGTAGCTGCTGAGATAGCCGCTTCTGTCCCATCCAGTTTTCCCGCTAGTTGTAAATGGTAGGGAGTGAATAAACTCGTGTATATTGGCGCCAATTCTCGGATATCTAGCTGTAACTCACCCTTTCCCCCTCGTGTGACTTCACCACGTCCGTTGGCGACAGAAAGAATAAATTTACCATTGTTTGCAACTAGCAGATTATCTTGAATTTCTAAGTGCAGTTCAGCTTGGATTCCTGGTGGATAACCCCGCATCTCCAGCGCCTTGACTACATCTATTATTCTTAGCATCCAGCGAAACTGACGCCACATCTTAGCTGTTTGCTCTGGTAGCAGCAATGTCAGAGAATCAATTGCGGAACTCTTCCATCGCACCTGGTGAATTTGGGAACGATGATTTGCTAGAAAAGACCAGAATGTTTGTGCAGCTGCAACTGTATTGAGTACCCAATCTTTCACCCAGAGAATTTCACCATCTTCTGTTCGCTCTTGAGTGAAGATGATATAGCCTTGGGGGTGGTCTTTAGTACCAATAAAATAGGCATAAAATCTTTCCTTCTCGTCTGGTTGGATTAATCGCTGCCAGATTGCTGGATGCCGATCTAAATATCCATGCGTTAGTCTCGCCTGCTGCTGATATAGTTCATGAAAGACTTCATGATTAACGGGAACCACTGGTTGCAAAGATAAGGGTTGCTCCCGCACTTGGATATTCTTAGTAGCAACTTCCCAAATACACCAGCTACCTCCTTGCTCATACCCGACTTTTCGATACAGAGTTTGAACAGCTGGATAAAGAGCGGAAATAGCAACTCCTTTAGCATAAAGTTCTTTGAGGGTGTGCTGCATCAAAGCGATCGCAGCCCCCGAACCGCGATACTCTGGAGCAATACCCACTGCGGCAATTCCTGTCATTGATACACGCTGCCCACCCCACCACTGACCCATATCCAGAGTTGCCAATCCACCAACAACTTGCCCCAATCTTCGGATAATACGGAAATTTTCTACACCAACGAGGTTGATATAAACTTCCTCGCTACTAAGGGCGCTGATAAAACACTGCTCAAGGATAGTCCCAAGCTGCTGAATATCCTGTGGATGGGCGGGAGTGCTGTATTCAAATTGATCTGTCATCTCTTCTACCATTAGTATTAAAAAACCACAATCATACTACAACGGGTGGTTATTGAATCCTTCACTAAATATTTAATACACAATGGTATGTTTATCTGAAAATAGCTGTAAAATTAACCTTCTAAACACCGATTTTATGAGGTTTGGGGCTGGATGAGTTAGATGTCAATCCCCAAGCTATACCTGTAATCAAACAGGCGATCGCTGCCCGCCACTTTTACATACCAGACTGCCCATCATCGGGAATCGAATGGTACTAAGAAAAGCCCAAAGGCTTGTGTCACCTCGTTCCCAGTCTTAGACTGGGAATGTATTCTGAGAGGCTCTGCCTCTCGTCAAGAAAGAGGAGGCGGAGCCTCCCAATAGGATTCCCAGCCTCCAGGCTGGGAACCAGTCAGGGCAAGGGCTGTATCTTAACTTAGTGCCATTCCATCGGGAATCTTTGTGTCAGAAATATGCTTTAGTCCCCAAGCAGTCATCACTTTTAATACAGGGCGAAGACTTTTTCCCCGTTCTGTTAATTGATAGTTCATTCGACGAGGATGGTTGCTGTATGGCTGTTTTTCCACTAAGCCCATCTCTTCGAGAGACTTAAGGCGATTTGCCAGAATATTGCTTGAAATTCCTTCAGGGGATTCTAAAAACTCTTCAAAACGTTGTTTTCCAAAAAACATCATGTCTCGAATAACCAGAAGTGTCCAGCGATCGCCGATTAAATCAAGCGAACAAGCAATTGGACAGGGTGAACGGCGAGATTCAATCATTGGCAAAACTAGATTTGCAGGTTACTTGCATTTTACAAGTAATATCCGTTATATTAACTTGCAGTTTGCAACTTAAAAATTGAATGAGGTTATAATGGCTCAATTCGCACCAACTGCTAAAACTGGGCAAAACTTTGCTGTGACTGATTTGGGACGATTTTCCCAATTGCGGCAGTTTATTTTTGAGGCTCCAGAAGTCCCGATAAAGTTAGAGGGTAAGGTATTTCTGAAGCAGATTCTTGATCTCTCAAGTGCCGAAATTTCATTTAATAACCTTCCCCCTAAGACATCCGTGCCCTTCTATCACAAGCATCGTTTAAATGAGGAAATTTATGTCTTTGTTCAGGGGAAAGGTGAGTTTCAGGTCGATGATTGTGTGTTTCCTGTAGGTGAAGGAACCGTCGTGCGAGTAGATCCTGAGGGAGAACGCTGTATGCGAAATACTTCAAATACTGAGGATTTGTGCTGGATTGTGATTCAGTCACGAGTAGGTTCTTACCCAGACCATACCATTCAAGATGGCTTTGGTGTCCAAAAGCGAGTTAGTTGGGTTGGCAAGCAGCAGATTTAATGTGAAGCGATCGCAGCATAACAATTTAATTTCCTGTTGCAAGCTTTCTAGTTTCAGTTGGTTCATCTCCTTTTCAAAAGTCATACAAGTAGGTTATTACTCCCAAGTGGACACATCTCGCAATACATGCGGAATTTCCCCTTGAGATAAGGGAAACTCTAACATAGTCTCTCTATGACCCAAATACCCAGATTCAGCAAACGATAAAAGCATTCGTGAAAGCGCCAGCCAAACCTCCGGTTCGTATTCCCAATCACGATAACGCGAAGCTTTACCAGCAATTGAACGTAATGCCCAGAAATATGAATTTCTCACCACCGAACCACCCTTTTTAAACTCTGGCAAATCCTCGTGGTGGATAAAAAGTACTTTATTTTCAATCTTAGCTCTCATAGTAGCTATTTTACGTCACTTTTCAGATCAATAGGCCATACCATTCTATGCCTCACTTCAGACTACAAAGATTATGATGCTCAAATTGATTAGGGGATAAGCTTGCTGGAAAGTCTCTTGCAGATATGGAAGGGAATTTAGTTTTCTTTTGAAACTTCTTCTTTAAGAAACTGTTTTATATAATCACAATCAAAATAACCTTCAGAAGTTATAAATGTAACTACTTCTGCATTTGCTATATGCTCTATATATTGATAAATTGAGTTAGATATTTCTTGCAGATCGTTTCTGCACTGGTTATCATTTGCTATATCTCTTTTACCCCCTTAAAAAGGGGGTCGCCGCAGGCGGGGGGATCTTAACCCAAGCGTATTGGTATAAGCATCCTATTTTAAATTTCGACAGAAACAAAATTCGCGGGGCTTTTGTCCCGCGAATTATTAATTGTTAAAGTTAGATTTTAGCCTACTTCCAGTCATTATCTGCTTGTGAAAGCACATAAGCAGCAACATCTTCAATCTGGTTAGATTTTAAACGACCTTTGAAAGCAGGCATAGCATTTTTACCATTAGTAACCTGGGCAATAATCGCCTCTACTGAGTAGAAACCATACTTTTCTAAAGCATCTTTCTTCAATGTTTTCTGCGCTTGAACCAGATTCTTGCCACCCGCATGACAAGAAGCACAATTAGCACTAAATACTTTAGCTCCACTAACAGTATCTGCTGCCAAAGCTGGACTACTGAAGGCAAAGGTGAAGATTGCTATGCCTAACAGCATTACAGTAATAATCTTTTTCATTTCGTGTTCCCTGTGCAATATCCTCCATAATTGTCATTTGAGTCGCTGCCATAGTCAAATGACCATCTGTCAAACTTAACCCTAAAATTTTTTGAATTTTGAATGTTCAAGTTTTGAGATTTAGGTTTGTTGGTACGGAGCCATATTTAAGAACAAACTGTTTTGCATTTACGCTGATGATTAAAATACAAATAAGTAATCGTACAGAATTAATTATACAAAGTCATTGCGAAGGTCGTGAATCAATCCCAAGCCCTACGATTGCTTCACGACCTTCGCAATGACTGTAAATATTTTTGTATAGCTACTTATATATAAATTTTTATAGTTTATAACTAAGGAATAATAACGTTTAAGGATGAAATATTAAAAATAAAAATTGTCTCGCTTTATACTTCATCCTTTGTTGTTTAGTTAACAGCCCCCAACTTAGTCAGCGCATCTTCTGTAACACGACAAATTCGCCAATCATCTAATATAGATGCTCCCATACTACGGTAAAATTCTTGGGCTGATTCGTTCCAATCCAACACACTCCACTCTAATCGCCCACAATTCCTTTCTACAGCTATTTGGGCTACTTTAGTAATGAGAGCTTTACCAATACCTTGCCTACGATATTCTGGTAAAACAAATAAATCTTCCAGATAAATTCCTGGCTTAGTTAGAAATGTTGAATAATTATGAAAAAATAGGGCAAAACCAACAGCTTGACCCGCAGATTCTGCTAAAATTGCTTCTATATACCTGTGCGAACCAAACAAATGTTCCTTAAGTTCTAGAGCATTACCAGTGATAGCGTGAGATAATTTTTCATAATCTGCAAGCCCCTGAATTAATTTAAATAGTACGCTGTAATCAGCTGGTTCAGCAAAACGCAAAATCAAATTGTTATGCGAAGTCATTAGTCCATAGTCTATAGTTCATAGTCCATATTCTATAGGCAAGTGTGCAAGTTTTTTTGACTAATGACTAAACAAAAGCCGAAAAAAGGTACAAAACACCCAGTTTTGCAGATTGCGATCGCTAAAGCTCAAAAAATATACAGATACAAGCTCCTAAATTCGTTACTGGAGCTAATTAAGTCAGGTGTCATACCAATTTTAGATTTTGCGATCGCGTAGCGTGTTATAGACAAAAGTTGAGCCAGTCGCTTGTGGGGGTTCCTCCGTTGTGAGAATTGGCGTGTATGGAGGGTTTCCCTCCGTGGCAAACTTTTTAAGACGGATTTTGGATTAAAAGCTTTTACCAAAAACTGTTTCAGTAATCTCAAACAATAGCATTTATCCTAATTTGGTATTAGGTGTCCATTGTGGGGTTAAATTTTTAGATTAACCAACCTTTTAAGCGTTTAGCTATGTGGGGACGCCGCAATTTCCGCATGGCTTTGCTTTGAATTTGTCGCACTCGCTCACGAGAAAGATTGAACATATTGCCAACTTCTTCCAAGGTACAGGGTTCGCTGGTTGTCAAACCATAACGTAGAGAAATCACATCTTTCTCCCGTGGAGTTAATACGTCACCTAATACTTCCCAAATCTCCTGACGCATCATGTTTTCGTTCATTTTTGCTTCTGGAGATAAGTTGTCTTCATCTTCTAGCAAATCCATCAATTCCGTATCTTCTTCTTTACCAACACGGTGGTTAAGAGAAAGTGCTTGACGGCGTAGTTGTTGGAGTTGGCGTAGTTGATGAACACTAATTTCCAAAGCTTCTGCCATTTCGCCTTCGGTGGGGTTACGACAGAGTTTTTGCTTGAGTTCCCGTTGTGCTTTTTTCAGCTTGTTAAGCTTTTCAACAATATGAATAGGTAGCCGGATTGTCCGCGCATCGTTAGCGATCGCTCTTGTAATTGCTTGTCTAATCCACCAATAGGCGTAGGTAGAAAACTTATATCCTTTATCGGGATCAAACTTTTCTGTAGCGCGATTTAAACCCATCGCTCCTTCCTGAATTAAATCCAGAAAAGGCACTCCCCGATTTAGATATCGTTTAGCAATAGAAACTACCAATCTCAGGTTTGAGCGAATCATTTTGCGTTTCGCTACTCTACCTTGATACAAGCGACTTTCTAGTTGCTTTTCTGTCATTTCTAGCTCACAAGCCACTTCTAGCTTACTAGGTTCCTGCCCTAATTTTAAGTGTAAAGCAGCTTGTAATTCCCTAATTTCCTCTATAAACCTGACTCGCCGCGCTAACTCTACCTCTTCATCAGCTTTTAAGAGTGGATAACGCGCCATTTCTTTAAAAAACGCGCCTACAGCATCATCATGCTCGGTTTTATTGTATCCCGAAGGACGAGCCGCCGCCATGTCGTCTCCATCGCGTTCCTCTGATTCCAGATTTTCTATTACAATTGGAGGTTCTTCATCTGCTATTAAATCTAAACTATCCAGTGATTGTTCTTCACTACCAGCAGTATTCTCCAGTATTTCCATTTTTGCCAACTCAACAATATTCATAGTTTCCTTTAGGGATTGTTGTTTTGTTTGGTACATGACTTAGTTACAGCTACTCATTTGAGGCTTGGTAGTTTTTCCTAAGGGACGAATGCACCCGTTTATATAGCCAAATACAAGCTTATGCTAATGCTAATTTCTCTTCAGGAATAAAATATGGGAGCTACCTATCACCCATAAGTTACAGTTAGATACAACCTATAACTAAACCGGCCTTGACACCCAACAAAACTTTCTTCTCACGCTCCCAACAGATATATTCTTCATTTTTTTCTAAATTATCAAATATGTCAAACCTCCCTCAAACTTTCTCAACCTTAACAAATATCAAAATCTCAGCTAACATCCAAATTTCTTAAACTTTCATATATTTTTCTAAATAATTTTAATGTTGAGGCGTTGGAAGTGACTGGATAACACGAAAACCTGGTGCTGGGGTTAGGCATTCCCGATTTAAAGTTATCCACATGATATAAATTACAATAATGGCAGCTTGATTTCAGGATAATCTTATTTTGTATAAAAGCATCTCACATACAGAAGGAATTGAATATCTACCGATAGGCGGAAAAAGGCTACTCCCTATTTAGTAGAGAGAGCAACTGTTGCAGCAAGA
The DNA here is from genome assembly GCF_015714725.1 of Nostoc sp. WHI. Classification (GTDB taxonomy): domain Bacteria; phylum Cyanobacteriota; class Cyanobacteriia; order Cyanobacteriales; family Nostocaceae; genus Nostoc. Next base: position 1,662 of record NZ_WBKM01000120.1, on the reverse strand, counting down.
GCCGAGATGCTTTTATTTGTATAGTGGGCACCAAATATTTATTGCATAGATAGTTAATCCGAATTTGTCTAGTAGATTACAAAAGAGGAAACTTATCAAGTATTATGAGGGATAACAGTATTGAGTAATACCATTTAAGTCTAAAAAATCAAAAAATTAGAGTTGAGTTAGCCAGGTTAATTTTAACGAGCTATGCGAGTAAAATATCTAACTATGAAGTCAGTAACTATGTATTATATTAATGACGTAAATTTATCTCCTTTAGTGGTAGCAGAACCAAGTGAATCTTATAAGTTAGGTGCGACTCTTAATCGGTGGGTTGAAGTCCTGGTAGACTGTCCAGGAAGTACAGGACTATTTACTTATCGACTGCCAGCCCAGTTAGAAATAAAACCAGGGGATATTTTGAGCGTGCCATTTGGGACACAACAATTAGGAGCGATCGCCATTCGGTTACTGGCACAACCAAATGTCGATTTACCACCAGAAAAAATCCGGGAAGTAGAAGATATAGTGAGCGTTGGATTTTTCCCAACTGCTTATTGGGAATTACTCAATCGAGTCGCAGCATATTACTATACGCCTTTGATTCAAGTGATCCGGGTTGCTCTGCCGCCAGGGTTGCTGGGGCGATCGCAGCGTCGGATTCGGCTTGTTAGAGGTGAGGCGACACAGGGGAGTCGTTATTTACTAGCAACTCCCAATCATAAAGCTTTTCTAACTCCAACTGCGCGGCAAATTTGGGAACTTTTACAAGGGCAATCGGCGGGAGACTACAGTTTTATCTACCTCCAAAAAAAAGTCAAATCTGCTTATCGAGGAATTCGTGAGTTGCTGCGATTTGGTTTAGTAGAAAGCTATTTAGAACCGCCACGGCTGACTCGACCAAAGCTGCAAAAAGCAATAACGCTCACAGGTACAATTGATCGGGACTTAACTAATCGCCAACGAGAGATTTTGGAAGTGCTACGGCGGCGTGGTGGTGAGTTGTGGCAAAATGAGTTATTGCAAATTTGCAATGCTAGTTCCTCTACTCTCAAAGCGATCGCTCAAAAAGGCTACATCGTCATCGAAGAACGGGAAGTATTGCGAACAGAACAGGGGCCTGTATTAGCTCAAGATCAACCAAAGTCTTTAAATACTGCCCAAGCTAATGCCCTAGCGACAATCCAAACACTAGATGGATTTGCTCAAGTTTTATTGCACGGGGTAACAGGTTCGGGAAAAACTGAAGTATATTTGCAGGCGATCGCCCCCCTACTCAATCAAGGCAAATCCGCCCTCGTCTTAGTCCCAGAAATTGGACTTACACCCCAGCTAACTGATCGTTTTCGCGCCCGCTTTGGTAATAAAGTCAGCGTCTATCACAGCGCCCTCTCAGACGGCGAACGTTACGATACGTGGCGACAAATGCTCACCGGGGAACCCCAAGTTGTGATCGGTACCCGCAGCGCTGTTTTTGCCCCTTTGCCTAACTTGGGTTTAATTATTTTAGATGAAGAACACGACAGCAGCTTTAAGCAAGACTCTCCCACGCCCACCTATCACGCCCGCACTGTTGCCCAGTGGCGAGCCGAATTAGAAAATTGTCCCTTAGTTTTAGGCTCTGCTACTCCTTCATTAGAAAGTTGGGTAAGTGTCAGGAGGCAGGAGGCAGGAGGC
>NZ_WBKM01000104.1 GCF_015714725.1 Nostoc sp. WHI | reverse complement strand
CCACTCCCCATTCCCCACTCCCCTCTTCAGGATGAGGCCATTGAGTCGCGCCTTCTGCTTGTAATTGCGCGTGGCTGATACCTGTCATATCGCAGGGGCGAGTTTTTGTTAGTTTGACAAATTCAGCATAAACTTCAGCCGAGTTAGCAAAGGCAAATTCTTTCTCAAAACCTAATCTGCGTCCGACTTCGGCAAAAATTTCCCAATCTGCTTTAGCTTCTCTTGGCGGTTGGCGGAATGCTTGACATAAAGTTACCACTCGTTCGGAGTTTGTCATCACACCAGTTTTTTCACCCCATTGGGCGGCTGGTAGCAAAACGTGAGCGTAAGCAGAGGTTTCTGTAGGATAATAAGCATCTTGGTAAATGGTAAAAGGCGATCGCAATAACGCCTTTTTAGTCCGCTCCAAATCTGGCATACTTACAGCTGGATTGGTAGCTGCAATCCATAGTAACTCTACAGCGCCATTTTCTAGCCCAGTAATCATGTCCCAAGCAGTCAAACCGGGATTGGGCGAAATCTGTCCTGGCTTGAGTCCCCAAAACTCCTCAACTTCTGCGCGGTGCTGAGGATTTTTGATCACCCGATAACCTGGTAATAAATGCGCCAAACCTCCGGCTTCCCGTCCTCCCATCGCGTTCGGCTGACCAGTGAGCGAGAAAGGGCCAGCCCCAGGCTTGCCAATCTGTCCAGTCATCAGGTGCAGGTTAATGATGGTTCTGACCTTAGCCGTCCCTTCTGACGATTGATTTACACCCATTGACCACAAAGACAGTACCCGCTCAGATTTACCCCAATAGCGAGCTGCTGTTTCTAAATCTTCAATGCTGATTCCACATTGGCGAGCCACCACTTCTGGCGGATAGTGGCGAATCACCTCAGCATAAGCGGGAAAGTTGCTTGTGCAGTCGTCCATGAACATGGTATCAATATAGTTCCAGCGCATCAACAAGTGGGCGATGCCGTTTAACAAATCGATATCTGTACCGGGACGAATGGCTAAATGCAAGTCAGCTGCTTCTGCGGTTGGTGTGCGACGGGGATCAACCACAATCATTTTCACCTTGCGGTTCTTTTTGTGATATTTTTCTAGTCGGTTAAAAACGATGGGGTGACATTCGGCTGTATTAGTGCCAATTAAAAACGCACAGTCAGTTAACTCCAAGTCATCGTAACAGCAGGGTGGCCCATCTGAGCCAAAGCTTTGAATGTAGCCAGACACAGCACTGGACATACATAAGCGAGAGTTGGCATCAAAATTATTAGTACCCAGACAGCCTTTCATGAGTTTCTGGGCTATGTAATAGTCTTCGGTTTGAAACTGACCGGAACCATACATACATAGAGCTTCTGGCCCTTGGGTGAAACGCACAGTTTGAATGCGCTTGGTGATGAGATCAAAAGCTTCATCCCAACTAACGCGCCGAAACTCTTGATCCAAAGAGTCTCGCACCATTGGGTAATGTAATCTATTTTTATCTAAAGATTCTGCGATCGTTGCGCCTTTGACGCAAAGCATTCCTTGACTGGATGGATGGGCTTTGTCGCCCCGGACTCGCCAATTTGGATTTCCTTGGCTATCTCGATTAGTTGCTTTGCCTTGTTGGGCTGGGGGTGAAACTTCTAGTCCACAACCAACACCACAGTAGGGACAGAGGGTTTTGGTAAATTCAGTCATGGTGTTTGATAAAGAATTTCACGCAGAGAAGAGGATGAATGTCTCGCGCAAAGGCGCAAAGACGCAAAGGTAAGAGTTTTAAACGTTCAGCGCCTCTGCGTGGTAAAAATCCATATTTCCTACTTCGATTATTCTTCAGTTAAGAAGACAGGGTTTTTAGTTGCGGTTTCTGATAACTCCCCTTCATAAGCAGCAGCAAAGGAATCTTTTGGTTCTTTGAGGAAGAAGGCACACATAAAAGCGCAGACTAAAGCAGCTATACCCATTGTGGTAAATAGTGTAGGTGCGTCGGTTAAGCTAAAAATTGTCAGGTAAACTACGGCGCCAAAATTACCGTAAGCTCCGACATTACCGGCAATTTGTCCAGTGGCTTCTTTCTTAATTAGGGGTACGATGCTGTAGGTTGCACCGCAGCCAGCTTGGGCAAAGTAAGCGGCAAACATTGTCACTGCGATCGCTAGCGGAATCGGCCAGTTACTATTAATAAAATGTGCCATCAAATAACCAACACCAATGCCCGCACTGAGAATTGTCATTGTCCATTTACGTGAGCCGAATTTATCAGAGATTAAGCCACCACTAGGACGAGAAACCAAATTTAAGAAGGGATAGGTAGCGGCAATCATTCCAGCTACAACGTGTTCTAAAGCAAAGGTTTTTTCAAAAAATGCCGGCAGCATAGAAACAACTGCTAATTCACTACCAAAGTTAGTTATGTAAGTGAATTCGAGTAAAGCTACTTGACCAAATTGGAAGCGTTCAGATGGGGCATAAGTTTTTTTGCCAATTAGAAGTTCTCGGTTTACTTCCCAAGCTTTGTAACTTTGGTAAGCAAATAATCCTGCTAATAGCAACCAAGTCAAATACATTTGGTTCAGAGTCAGGAAGTGAATATTCTTTTGTTCCAAACGCCAAGCTAATAAACCCAAGGCGAAAATCAAACCAAAATTTGAGATAATCATCGCCCAGAAGCTTTTAATACTGGTCACTTCCAGAGAACCATTTTTCTTAGGTTTCTTGTAGACTTTCCCTGTGGGTGTATCTTGAACGCTGTTGTAATAAATTACGCCGTAGATGGCTGCAATAATCCCTGTAAGTGCGATCGCAAAACGCCAATTAGAACCACCACCAGCGAAAAAGCTCGTAGAAACTGCAAGTATCGGCAAGGCAAACTCTGCGCCAAAAGCTCCAAAGTTGCCCCAACCGCCATAAATACCTTGAGCAATACCCATTTCCTTCGGGTGAAACCATTCGGATACCATGCGGATACCGACAACAAACCCAGAGCCGACAATTCCCATCAGCAAACGACTGATGACTAATTGATTAAAATCTTGCGCTAGCGCCGTCGCTAAACAAGGAACAACCGCAAACATTAGCAAGATTGAGTAGGTAATTTTGGGGCCAAAACGATCCAGAAGCATCCCAATAATTAGGCGTGCGGGAATTGTGAGAGCGAGGTTACAGATGCCCAACGTTTTGATTTGCTCAGGCGCTAAATCCAACTCTTTGCCAATGGTTGTAGCGAAGGGAGCGAAGTTAAACCAACAAACAAAGGTGAGAAAGAAGGCGAACCAAGTTTGATGTAAGATGCGGTAGCGATCGCTGAATGAAAATAATTTTTTAAGCATTCTAATCTTTCTAATTGAATAAAAAACGGAGTTGAGGCTTTTAACTCGGAGATTGAGCCTTTGAACTCGGACGTTGAGGCTTTGAACTCGGACGTTGAGGCTTTGAACTCGGACGTTGCACCTTTTAACTCGGACGTTGAGGCTTTTAACTCGGACGTTGAGGCTTTGAACTCGGACGTTGAGGCTTTGAACTCGGACGTTGAGGCTTTGAACTCGGAAGTTGCACCTTTGAACTCGGAGATTGAGGCTTTTAACTCGGACGTTGAGGCTTTGAACTCGGAAGTTGCACCTTTTAACTCGGACGTTGAGGCTCTGAACTTGGACGTTGAGGCTCTGAACTCGGAAGATCCCCCCAACCCCCCTTAAAAAGGGGGGCTAATATCTCTTCACCCCCTTTTTAAGGGGGTCGCCACAGGCGGGGGGATCTTTCCGAACGGTATTGCAATACCCCCGATAAGTGCTAGAAGTTACTAACTACTAAGGCTTCTTCCTTAAGTTTTGCCCCAAAGTTTTTGATTAGTAAATCTTGCAATACTGGCTGCAAGTCTTCGCAGGGGATGCCTTTGATGACGCAAGTTCCTAAATGGGCATCTTTGCCAACTTTGCCACCCATATATATGTCAACGCCTTCTAAGGTTTTGCCATTTTTACGAATTTTAGTTCCCATCAAGCCGATGTCTGCAACTTGGGGCTGTGCACAGGAGTTGGGGCAACCTGTCCAGTGAATTCGCACCGGATTGGTGAAGGTTAAGTCTTCTTCTAAGGCTTTAATCATTGCCAGGGCGCGGTTTTTGGTTTCGATGAGGGCAAAGTTGCAAAATTGTGCGCCTGTGCAGGATACTAGCGATCGCGTCAGTAAACCAGGATCAATGGAAAACCTTTCTAGCAAAGGCTCTGATAAAAATGTTGCTAAACGCGAGTCAGAAATGTTGGGGATGACGATGTTTTGCTCAACTGTAAAACGGATTTCGCCACTGCCGTAAACTTCCGCTATCCGAGCAATTTCAAACATATCTTCGGCATATAGCCGCCCGACGGGGATGTTCAAGCCTACGTAGTTTAATCCTGGTTGTTTTTGTTTATAAAGCCCGATGTGATCGCGTTTTTCCCAGTCCATTTCGTCTTTAGCTGCTGCGGGTAACAATGATTTACCCAAACGGGTTTCTACTTCTGCTCGAAACTTTTCTACACCCCATTCATCAATTAGCCACATCAAGCGCGATTTTTGCCGATTAGCACGCGGGCCATGATCACGAAAGACTTCCAAAACCGCTCTACATACAGCTACCACATCTTCTGGAGCCACCCAAGCATTTAGAGGAATTGCCGCTTCACAACGTTTAGCGGAGAAAAAGCCACCAACGAGAACGTTAAATCCAAAAACTTTTTGGGGAGTAGGGAGTAGGGAGTAGGGAGTAGGGGATTGTTCACCACTCCCCACTCCCCATTCCCCACTCCCTTCCTTAAATGCTGGAACAAAAGCTAAATCATTGATTTCGGCGTGAACTGAATTGTCTCTTCCGCCAGCGATCGCAATGTTAAACTTCCGTGGTAAGTTGCTAAACTCTGGGTTCCCTTCTCCTTTGTTGGTGAGCATATCTTGAATTTGCTGTATCAACTCTCGTGTGTCGTACAACTCATCTGCATCTAACCCCGCCACGGGATCGCCTGTGATATTGCGAACGTTATCCATCCCTGACTGAATGCTGGTTAAACCAACTGCGTGAAATCTATTAAAGATATCTGGTAAATCTTCAATCCTGATCCCACGTAATTGAATATTCTGTCTCGTAGTAATATCAGCGCAGCCTTCATCTCCGTAACGCTGCACTACTTGGGCTAATACACACATCTGACTGCTGGTGAGAATACCGTTTGGCATCCGCAACCGCATCATAAACTTGCCTGGGGTAACTGGGCGAAAAAATACACCCATCCACTTAAGTCGATGTTCCCGGTCTATTTCGTCCATTGCTTCCCACCCGAGGGCAGCAAATTTCTCTATCTCGCTCTTGATGGCGAGTCCATCTTTTTCTGCTTTGAATTTCTCGAACTTATTCAGGCTGGCGGTGGTAGTTGCTGTGTCTGTCATGAAGCTGACTCTCGTTGCAAATTACTGAAATGTGGTGATAATTGGCCAATATCAATCGACCCGTAGTTACATCAGGTGTTATGTCTACGAGGGTTAGTGAATAAAAACTTAATATTTGCTTAAGGCTGATTATTTTTACTTAAGAGCATTCCAAGGCGAAACTCCAAATCCGTGGTTAGTTAAGAAAAACTTGTCATCATTTACATCTTGGGAATTTGTCAAGCAGGTTTAGATACTGTTCATGTAACGATTTCAATACTCATAACTTAAAGTGAAATTTCTGTTAAAATCGTATAAATTGTTACGGTTTTTGAGCAAAATCGCTGAAAATGCATGAAAATTATGCGTTTTTTGCATTAAAGTCATAAATAAGCGACGCAAAGGCTTGATAAAGGTATTTGAGATAACTTGTGTTAGCTAAAACTTAGATATTCAGCAGCTATGAAACGTCGTGATTTTATTAATTGGGTAGGCTTGGGTTTGATAGCGAGTTCTCTACCTGTAGCGATCGCAGCCTGTTCTTCTGGGACAACTTCAACATCTGGAGATTGGCAAACAGTGGGCACTTCGGCAGAATTAGATAAAACAGGTCAATTGCTGGCAAAAGATTCGCCCGTCGGGTCTGTGTTGGTAGTCGGCACATCTAAAGGCGAAAATCTAACTGCTGTTGACCCTACCTGTACTCACGCAGGTTGCACCGTAGCGTGGGAACCTCCAACAAAAACGTTCTTATGTCCCTGTCATGGTTCAGAATACGGGGTTGATGGCAAGGTGCAAAAAGGCCCAGCGACAACTCCGCTCAAAACTTACGCTGCTAAAATTGAAGGTACTTCTGTTGTAGTCAAGCCAACGTAGTGGAGGCAAAAGATTGATAATTAAAGCAGGATATTGTGAATAACATCAACCAGCTTTTGATGCAAGTCCAGGCAGCACACGATGCAGCTGATTGGTCATCGCTAATTCAATATTTACAACAATTAATCTTAGGGGTAGACTCTGAACATCCAGAGATAGTTAAAAATCGAGAATATCTACTGACATTAGCACTTTCAATGTTAGAGATAGGGGATTTTCAACAACGCTGGGAAATAACCAAGGTGTTAACTCACTTGGGAAATATTGCCATTCCACCACTCATTGACATCTTGAAAGATGAAGACGCAGAAGAAGAATTGCGTTGGTATGCAGCACGAATTTTGAGCGAATTTCAGCACCCAGATGCAATTTTGCCAATGGTGGAATTGTTGAAAACCGATGAGGATGAAGAACTCAAAGCGATCGCAGCTACAGCACTGGGGCAAATGGGTACTGTTGCCATCGCTGCACTCTCTGAACTTCTATTAGATGAAGATACACGACTTTCAGCAGTGCGATCGCTCTCTTGTATTCGGCAACCAAAAACCATTGCACCACTGTTGAGTGTAGTCCAAGATCCACAAGCAGCGATCCGCGCCGCCGCAATTGAAGCCCTCAGCAGCTTTCATGACGAACGTGTACCGCCAGTATTGTTAAACGCTTTGGATGATGTAGCTGCCACAGTCAGGCGTGCAGCAGTCCTTGGTTTAAGTTTTCGCCCTGACTTACGCGAAACATTAGATTTGGTGACAAGACTGCAACCCAGGCTTTACGACTTCAACCTTGAAGTTTGTTGTGTAGCCGCAGTTTCCCTTTCTCGGATGGGTTCTGATGACGCTGCCCAGCAATTATTTCAGGTGCTAATATCACCTAATACACCCCTACCACTGCAATTAGAAACCATCCGCGCTTTAAGTTGGGTGGGGACATTATCTAGTTTGGAATATTTGCAAACAGCATTTAACCAAATCACATCCGAGATACTTTGGCAAGAAATTGTGACAGTTCTGGGACGAGTGCAAAAGCCGGAGTTAACTACACCAGCCGCAGAAATTTTACTGCAAATACTGCGATGCCTTCTCTACGAGACGCTACGCGAACGGCCAGCTTCTCTACGAGACGCTCCGCGAACGCTAACGCAACATCCAGCCACAGAGATTGTTAACATCAAAAGTGCGATCGCTTTGTCTTTAGGGCAGTTAGGTAAAATGCAAGCTATTGAACCATTGATTTCACTGCTAGCCGATTCTAATGCATCGGTGAGACTACACGCGATCGCGGCACTGAAAAATTTAGACGCTGAAGCTACATATCAACAATTGCAGCAGTTAGCAAATAACGCCACACTCACACCAGATTTGCAACAAGGAATAGCGATCGCTTTAGCCGAATGGTAACTTTCGCATACTTGTATCCAATTATTAGCGGTTAAACGGTTAATTCATCGTAAGTAAGCCACAATCAGAATAAGAATTAATAATGCGGGATTATAGTGAATTATGGCAAAACCTAAAATCCTTCAAGAAGACCGCGAATATACCTTTCGCTCGTATTTTGAAATGACTTATGAGCCAGAAGAAATCTTAGCAGAGCTTGGTTATGCTTTGGTACGGTCAAGGTTATCGCTACCAAAAACACAAAAGCCTTTAGACAGATTAGAAGAATTAAGAGACCGTATTGAACGGACGCTTCCACGGGTTAGTTTGACAAGTGAAACAGCACGTCGAGAAACTTTGGTGGCACCAATTTTATTAGAAGTTGCTACATATTATTGTGACTGTCAGCTACGAATTGAGTACCCACTGGCGGTAAGTAAGTGGCTCAAAGGAAATCTAGATTATCTTCTTCGTGCAGATCAGAACCTTTTAGTAGTGGAAGCAAAAAATGATGATATTACCAGAGCATTTACGCAACTAGCCACTCAATTAATTGCTTTATCTCAAATTGAAGAACAGCCTTTTCAGTATGGAGCCGTTACGATTGGTGATGTCTGGAGATTTGGAAGACTTGATGTTAAAGCCCAACAAATTATAGAAGATATCAAAATTTATTCATTACCCGATGATTTAGAAGCTTTAATGAAGATTTTAGTCGGAATTGTTGAGCGAAACTCTAGCAGTTTGTAAAAACTAACAGATACTTATAAGGAATAGCGATCGCTTTGGCTGAGTGGTAAATTCTAGTACTAGCCATTTCAAGGTGACTCGTAAAATAAGATTGTCCCTAATTTCAGTGATTGCTAATTTCTGCGATCGCTTGTGCAATTACGGTATCGAATCAATACGCTTGGATTAAGGATTTTTGGTATTGATTTTAGGTATGTAGAGACGTTGCAATGCAACGTTGCATTTGGGGCTTAACCCAAGCGTATTGGGTATCAAATTCATAGCTACCGTAAAAGTACAAAATCATATCCTGTGCCAGACTTAGACGGATTTTTAGGTTCAATTTTGACTAATAATGATTTTCCTTCGCGATCGCCATCAGGTTTAAATTTAATTGTTCCTGTGGCTCCCGAAGCGACAAAATTGGGATCAGATAGAGCTTGTTGCAAACCTTCTCTGGTATCGTGCTTTCTCAAGCCAGTAATAATTGCTTGGAGAGCATCATAAGAGGCAGCAGTCTGCCAATTTACTCTGCCCCAAAGTCTATTAGCATTCTCACTAAAGGGATTGTTCGGAAAAGCATCTGGATGCCAAAACGCAGTTAATACCATTCCTCTGACATTTCCTTTACCCTGCTGTAAAGTTCTAAAAGTATAAAGCGTTGGATGTCCAAATAAAGCTAAGTTGCCTTTATTTGCCTCTGCTACTTCAAAAGCACGGTTAATCTTATTCAATTTTGGAATTAATAGTAAACCCTCTGCACCAGCACTGATGGCTTGACTGACAACAGTAGGGTCAGGAATTTTTAAGTTACCAAAATCACAATTTGTAATGACTTGCCCTCTAGCATTGGTGATAGACTCAGCGTAGGTTTTTTTCGTTGTATCACTTGTTATCGAGGCTGTAGAATCTGCACAAATAGTAATTGTTTTCAGTTGAGCAGTTGTGACAATATAGTTAGCAAGAACGTCGCTTTCCACACCTTGATTAGGAACAATGCGAAATATATATTTACCAATTTCTGGTAACTGTTGTGATAGCTGTACAGTATTGTTAGTTGAGACCATCACCAACTTATCTTTATAAATTTTTGCAGCTTGTACTGATACTTCATTACGGCTATGTCCTATTATTGCCAAAATACTAGAGTCCTTTACAAATTCAGCAGCTAAATCTTGAGCAATCTCTATGACAGCATCATCATTAGCAATCAAAATCTGTAGTGGTTGTCCATTAATTCCATTACTTCTATTTACCTCATCTTGAGCCTGAGCTACTCCTCGTAGCATTTCTTCTGCTATGTCTACATTGCCACCAATTGGTACGCTAATAACAATTTTAAAGGCCTTCGATTTACCAATTTGGGCGTTATTCTTATAAATTAATGCTTCTGGGTCATTTTTCTTTTTCAAGGATGATTGGAATTTTTTGACAGCAGTAATGAAATCTCCAGAAGCAAACGCTTTTACTCCTGCTTCTTTATCGAGGGTTGTGTTTTTCGTCACCAATATTCTCTCTCCTAAACTCATCCTTGCTTGTAAATTCAGACTTATTGGACTAGGGGATATTGGTGATATATCTGGTGTCGGAGTGGGAGTAGGAGGAGTAGGTTTAATAACTATAGGAGGTTTAGTTAATTCATTTAATAATAAAAAAATTAATCCTGTCACAAATATTGCAGAAAATAGTATAAATAATGATTTTCTAATTTTTAGAATATCTCCCATAAAAACCTTCAATTTACAAATTCAAAATCTAGACAGTAATTTGTAAAATAACTGAAAAAAAGCTATTTTAATAACAACAAATAATCCACCGAGAAGAACCAGCAAAAATACAACTAATATTCCTGATAATCCCATTTTAAAAGGGTTAGAAATTTGTAAACTTTTGAAGACAAAACTGGTGAATAAACTGGAAAATAAAGCAGTACTAAATAAATAAACTTTTTCCCAAATTGAGTGAGATTGAGCAAATATTAACACCCCCGAAATTAACAATAACACCCATAATCCAGACAGAATCCAATAGGGTTCTGCTATAAAACTGAGCAGTATAATAGCTAAAAGCGAACTGCTAGCACCCGCAATTACTGAGCTTATGAGTATTCTTGTATTACCAAAAAAGTAGCCTTTATCCTCTCCTGTTAATTCGGACAAGCCCCGACGCTGTTCTGCACCGGGGCTAATTACTTTTTTTCTAGCGCTTTCTTAAAGAGTCCTTTAAGTGGCAGAAACGCTCGTCTCAATGCGTTTTCTGTATCTAGTTCTACCTCATAAGACAAAATCCCAGGTAAAAGAGGCAGGGCTAATTTTGCCTTAGCTGTCGCAGGTGTCTCTGGTTCATTGAGCTTGTCTCGAATTTCTAGTAACAGTTGCATGAAGTCATCGGGATAGTGGACGCTTGATTTGTTTTCAATCCGTTTCACTTCTTGGACAACATGAACGATGGCATTACGCGCATCGAACTCTTCTATTGCACACGAATGTGCAACTTCTTGCGCTAGTAGCTGCCAATATTCTACTTCATACTTGCGAATCTGCGGAAGAATATCATATTGGATTTGCTGATTAATAGCAATTCTTGCACGCGCATCATAGGTTATAGCAAGGACTTGTTCCATACTGCCCAGATTTTCGTACCACAACTCTAAGTTCTTCTCTACATCAGCTAACCTTCTGCTTGAGGGCATTCTCACCTAACTCCTGTAAAATTGAATGACTGCGCTTGTTTAAAAAGTTAATCCCATGCTTATTGTAAAGTTGGGCTACTGGCACTCGCTCAAGTTTGGTCATGGTCTGCGCTCAGACTCGCAGAATGTTTGTGTTAAAGCATACACTTTTGCACTGATAATTAGCAATTGCATCTACCAGGATTCAGTTTAGCCCGGATTTCTCACAAGTAGTCTTATCTAAAAAATTCATACATAAAAGTAAATTCTTTTTTGGCGGTATTTTCCGAAAAAATCCGTGCAAATTGCATAATTGACGATAAAGGTGGTAAAAACTGACTTACTTAAAATGCCAATTTTAGTTAAAAACCTGTAACAAATTCTACCAAATTGCGATCAAAAATCCGTTAACTTAATGAAACCGATAAATGTAATTCAGGCTACATAAAAATGCGCTTAGAGCAGTTGCAAGCCTTTTTAGCGATCGCCCAAACCGGCAGCTTTCAACAAGCAGCGCGAACATGTGGTGTTACCCAATCAACGATTAGTCGCCAAATTCAGGCATTGGAAGCTGATTTGGGTGTAGAACTGTTTCACAGAACAAGTCACGCCAAATTGACGCTCTTAGGTGAATGTTTGCTACCCCGTGTCCGCAAAATTTGCCAAGAATGGCAGACAGCTACAGAAGAATTAGCCGATTTAATCGCCGGCAAGCAGCCAGAACTCTGCATTGCCGCAATTCATTCACTATGCGGATCTTATCTGCCCCCAGTGTTGCAAAAATTTTGTCATGATTATCCAAATGTACAATTGCGGGTGACTTCATTAGGAAGCGATCGCGCCCTGAAAGTCCTCAAAGATGGATTGGTAGATTTAGCAATTGTAATGAATAATCGCTTTTTAATCAGTGGTAGAGAAATGGTGGTAGAAGTACTTTATGATGAACCGATAGAAGTTCTAACCGCAGCCAATCATCCCCTAGCCCAATATGAATTTGTCCCTTGGTCGGAACTAATTCGTTATCCTCAAGTGGTTTTTAAAGATGGTTATGGAATGCAGCGCTTAATACAAGATAGATTTGACCGAATGGAAGCTACACTCCAGGCAGCTTTAGAGGTAAATACCCTAGATGCCTTCCGGGGAGTGGTACGCCAAGGAGAACTGATAGCTTTGCTTCCTCAATCAGCATTAGTAGAAGCTCGTCTTGACCCTACCCTAGCAATTCGTTCTTTAGCCAGCAATAATACTAGTGGTTTAGCAGATAGTTCCAGTTTGACTCGTCGGGTAGTTATGGTAACAACTCAAGACCGGCTCCAAATTCCCCCCATCAAGCACTTTTGGCAACTCGTGCGCGAAAATATCCCATTACAAATTAACCAGCAGCGATCGGCTTCTTAAGTGTCACTCGATTTTGGATTTTGGATTTTAGATTTTAGATTTTAGATTGACTGCATAGAATGCTCTTTCAAAGATTACTTTCTTCACTATTAACCCCTGCTTACAAGTGACAGTGGACAAAGGACAAATGAGCAATATATTTCGGGAATTCCTGCAAAAAGTAGGCAGCGGAAACCACACAGCCGAGAATTTAACTCGCGCCCAAGCAGCCACCGCTACTAAAATGATGCTGCTAGGTGAAGCTACACCAGCCCAAATTGGAGCGTTTTTAATTGCTCATCGAATCAAGCGTCCGACGGGGGAAGAGTTGGCGGGAATGTTGGATGCCTATGAGGAACTGGGGCCAAAACTGCAACCAATCCCCTCTGCACGATCAGCGATCGCTCTTGGCATACCTTATGATGGCAGAACACGCACAGCACCAATTAGTCCGGTAACAGCTTTAATACTCGCCGCAGTTGGACAACCAGTGGTGATGCACGGTGGCGATCGCCTACCAACTAAGTATGGATTACCCCTAATAGATATCTGGCAGGGTTTAGGAGTCGATTGGACTACCCTCCCACTCGCAAAAACCCAGCAAGTATTTGAGCAAACGGGAATTGGCTTTATTTATCTACCTCAGCATTTTCCCTTAACTAGCAGTATTTGGGAGTACCGCGACCAACTCGGCAAACGTCCGCCCTTGGCGACAATGGAGCTAATCTGGTGTCCTTATGCCAGCGATGCTCACGTAATTGCTGGGTTTGTTCATCCGCCGACAGAAGGGATGTTTCAGATAGCTTTGGGACTGCGAGGAGTCACAAAATTTACATTCGTGAAAGGATTGGAAGGTAGTTGCGACTTACCGCGCGATCGCACTGCGATTATTGGCTTATCTTCATCCGTAGCATCCCCAGAGATAGAAAGATTACTCCTCGTACCGCGTGATTACGGCTTTACTACTAAGAATGTACCCCTTGGAACTACTGAAGAACTGGTGGCGGATATTCAGGAGGTTTTGGCAGGTAAAGCAGGTGAACTAATGCAAACAGCCTTGTGGAATGGTGGATTTTACCTATGGCGCAGTGGTATTTGTCCAGATATGCCAGAAGCTTTAGCTAAAGCAGAGGAATTATTAACCAATGGTGTGGTAGCAGCTAAACTCCAACAACTAAGCCAGTTAGTAAATTCACAGTCAACAGCATCTGTGCCAGTCTAAACATCATTCGTAATTAATTATGAATTACGTTAGCAAGTATTGGTATCCCTACGGAGAAGCAAGCTACACGTAGAGACGCGATTCATCGCGTCTCTATCCAAGGATGTATTGGAATCATTAATTGAATTGGTATAATTATTTGGTCAGCGACTCTTCCAAAATAGATTTTTGTTGCAACCAATCCTGACCCACTTGGATGCTAATATCCGAGCCAATGTTGCCAGTACTTTCCACACGCACTTCTCCAAATCCCAAAGTGTTGCGAACTGATTCGGCACTGTCACCATCTCCTTGTTGGGCGACAATGTGAGTTACCTCTAGAGGTTCACCCCATGCCTTGGCCACATAAATGTTCCGATATCCAGATTTTTCCAAGGCTCTAATTAATGGTTGGAGGTTAGAGCGATCGCCACCTGTACTATCTTGAATTGCTACACGTAAAGAGCCTGGGTCAGCCATCGCCTGCTCCTCCTCTAATTCCAAACCAAAGTGTTGAGCCATCACTTTAGCAATACCATCTTTGTTGGGTAACCAATAGCTAGCATCATACTCACTCTTACCGCTAAAGCGACCTGGCAGCATTAACATTTGCATATTGGAGCGATTTGTTCGCACCCCAAAACCCATTAGCGCCACTAACTCCTCAACCGTCAAATTGGTGTCGATGTGGTCTTTAACTACATCAAGAACTTTAGGTAATTGAGCTACAGTAGCTGGGTTGAGTGTTTGATCCATCAAGGCGCGCATGACCATTTGCTGCCTCTGAATCCGACCAATATCTCCGAGTTCGTCACGGCGAAAGCGCAGTAATTGCAGTGTTTGATCACCGTTGAGATGCTGCTTACCTGCCTTCAAATTGATGTACAAATGCTGGGAATCATCTTGGTACTTCATATCTTTAGGGACATAAACTGTCACGCCCCCCAAAGCATCGATCAGCTTGCCAACTCCCAAAACGTTAATTCTGACATAGCGATCAATTCCCGCCCCACCCAAGAGATTACTGACAGTTTTGGCAGTCAAAGCTGGCCCACCTTCAACATTGGCGGAATTAATTTTTTTCACCCCATGCCCCTCTATTTCTGTACGGGTATCTCTGGGAATGGAGAGCATGACTATTTTTTTCGTCTCTGGATCAAATTTGACCAAGAGCATCACATCGGAAAGACCATCAAAGGAGTTAACTTGGGGGAGGTATCTCAGGTTTTTGGTTTCTTCGGGAGCATTTTGGACATCCGGCGGAAGTACGCTCATCCCCATAACCAAGAGATTCACCGGGCGAGTTAATTCTGAAAATCGTAGCACACCTCCAGAAATGCGATCGCTATCAAAGACTGCTTCATCCTTTGCACTTAGCTGGGCTTGTTGCAAAGGCGTACTGGTCAAAGACACCGCCAAAAGTGCTCCTGCTGTTGCTGACACCATTGCAATCCCACTCATACCCACCCAAAACCACAGCCAACGTCCTGATTTCGAGTTTTGGGAAATTTTGTTACTGGACTTTGAGGCTTTTCCCGACTGGTTTTCTTCCGCCGAACTTCTTTGAATGGTCACAGACTTCCTCACACTTACTCACTAATCAAATTCGGTAAATTTGCAGACTAAAAATATGGAAACAAATCAAGCCATAATAGCTAACTTTTAATTATCAGTGCTAACTTTTTTAAATTAGTGTTAACCACAACATTTATAGCAGCATTTTTTCTTGTTTTGGGCCAATCTGAAGATGTTTTATTGAAGTATGGCAATAATAAACTAGATTTGACTAGATATATGGATAAATCAACCGTAATTTTCTAGAAAATAAGTAAAAATACCGATAATTTATCATCCTAAAAAATTAAGATAAGTACTTACCGAACACTCGTTCTGCTAAAGTACTAAACCCTGGTAAACGCCCAGACTTGCCCTGTATCAAGCGCAAAATTAACCACACACTTACTAAAAAGTAACCCGATGTGAGAAAGCTATTGAGGATAAATAGACGTAGTGTAAAAAAGTCTGAAGTTGCTGCTGGGCTAGTTAATAATAGATATCCAAACATCCAAGTAAGTGCCAAAGTTATAGACAGACGACTAATAGCAAGTTGTTCCCTACTACCCTGACCCCGATAGAGAGTCCACAAGGATGGAAAAAAGCCGATGATCGGAATCAAATGTAAAAGCAACTGTGTTTTAGGCATTGGGCCTTGGGTACTTGTACTGAGTGTTGCCGTTGGCGCAGCCTCTCGTAGAGAAGTATTGGGTATTGGGCATTGGAAAGGAATTTTCCCCCTGCTCCCTGCTCCCTGCTCCC
>NZ_WBKM01000097.1 GCF_015714725.1 Nostoc sp. WHI | reverse complement strand
ATCCTATTCCTAGTCCCCTACTCCCTATTCCCTACTCCCCACTCCCTTCTCCCCCTAACAAAGTTGACAAAAGACTCGTTAATATAGTAAACAATCTGGTTGCAAATGTGATTGAGTGAATTATCCTGCGCCGTTTCCAGAACTTGACTTAGGGTCTATATTTCCCTTTGAACTGGATCAGTTCCAGAAAGAAGCGATCGCGTCCCTAAACGCCGGACGCTCCGTAGTCGTATGTGCGCCCACAGGTTCGGGCAAAACATTAGTCGGGGAATATGCCATTTATCGCGCCCTGACGCAAGGAAAACGTGTATTTTACACTACTCCCCTGAAGGCGCTATCGAATCAAAAATTACGTGACTTTCGAGAAAAATTCGGTTTTGAGCAAGTCGGTCTGTTAACTGGAGATGCTTCCATTAATAGGGATGCACCGATTTTGGTGATGACCACAGAAATTTTCCGAAATATGCTTTATGGCACACCCATTGGCCAAATCGGCATCTCATTAGTAGACGTTGAAGCGGTGATACTTGATGAGTGCCACTACATGAACGATCGCCAACGGGGGACAGTTTGGGAAGAATCAATCATCTATTGCCCTCGTGAAGTTCAACTGGCAGCCCTCTCAGCAACCGTTGCTAACAGCGATCAACTTACCGACTGGCTAAATCGCGTTCACGGCCCAACTGACCTGATTTACTCCGATTTTCGCCCAGTTCCCTTGGAATTTCACTTTTGCAATCCCAAAGGGTTATTTCCCCTGCTGAATGATAGCAAAACCAAAATTAACCCCCGCCTTCAGAAAAAGAAGGGGAAAGGGGGAGAAAGGGATAGGGGGAGAAGTGGTAGACCAGAGGCTCCAGGGATCATTTATACCTTGAGCCAGTTAGAGCAACGGGATATGCTACCAGCGATTTACTTTATTTTCAGCCGTCGGGGATGTGATAAAGCAGTGGCGGAAGTTGGTGATTTATGGCTGGTAAATAATGAAGAGTCCCAGATTTTACGGCAACAAATTGATGACTTTTTAGCCCGCAATCCCGAAGCAGGGCGTTCTGGACAAATTGCACCCCTATACCGGGGAATTGCTGCCCACCACGCCGGAATTTTACCTGCTTGGAAAGCACTGGTAGAAGAACTATTTCAGCAAGGGTTGATTAAAGTAGTATTCGCCACCGAGACACTGGCGGCAGGAATTAATATGCCCGCCCGGACAACGGTAATTTCTACCCTTTCCAAGCGGACTGACACCGGACACCGCTTGTTGAACGCTTCCGAATTTCTGCAAATGGCAGGACGGGCAGGCCGCCGGGGGATGGATAAACAAGGTCATGTGGTGACAGTCCAAACTCCCTTTGAAGGAGCCAAAGAAGCCGCATATTTGGGAACATCCAAGCCAGATCCCCTAGTTAGCCAGTTTACGCCCAGTTATGGCATGGTACTCAACTTGCTGCAAACCCACACCCTAGAGCAAACCAGGGAACTCATAGAACGCAGCTTTGGGCAGTACATGGCTACCTTGCATTTAAGACCAGAATACGATGAGATTGCCGAACTGCAAACACAATTAGCTCAACTTAATGAGCAAATTGCCGCAGTTGATGAAAATGAACTAGCTGTTTATGAGAAATTGCGGCAACGCCTGAAAGTAGAACGCCAGATATTGAAAACCCTGCAAGAGCAAGCGCTTTCAGACCGCCAAGAAGAATTGGTGATGATGTTGGGCTTTGCAGTGTCAGGAACTCTGTTAAGTCTCAAGGGGAAAAACATCACAGTGTCTTCACCTGTTACCGCAGTGTTAGTAGGAAAATCGCCTGGTTCTGGTCAAGCTCCTTACTTGGTATGTTTGGGACATGATAATCGCTGGTATGTGGCAACGACAGGGGATGTAGTCGATTTGTATGCCGAACTGCCGCGAGTTGAGGTGCCGCCTGATGTGCTACCACCTCCAGAGATGCCCTTGAAACCTGGACAGTCGCGCCGTGGTAATGAAGAAAGCTTTGCGATCGCCACACGTATTCCCGATCCGGTAGAATCTTTGAATCTAGCACCAGAAGTAGCAGAACAACTCAGTCGTCTTACCGCCGTCCAACAGCAATTAGAAACTCATCCCCTACATGAATCAGGTAATGCTGCAACCCTTTTCAAGCGTAGGGCCCGCTATGTCGAACTAGAAGCCGAACTCGAACAATTGCAAGGGCAAGTAGAGCAACAGTCACAACGTCATTGGGAAGAGTTTCTCAATTTAATCTCAATTCTGCAACATTTCGGCGGTTTGGATAATTTAGTCCCCACAGTATTAGGGCGAATCGCTGCCGCCATTCGAGGGGAGAATGAATTGTGGCTGGGTTTAGTATTTGCTAGTGGTGAATTGGACAACTTAGATCCGCACCATTTAACAGCAGCAGCAGCCGCTTTGGTGATGGAAACGCCCCGTCCAGATAGCAAGGTTAACTTTGACCTTAGTAATGAAGTGGCAGAAGCCTTAGCAAAATTGCGGGGAATTCGTCACCAAATGTTCAAACTACAACGGCGGTATAACGTAGCATTGCCTATATGGTTGGAGTTTGAGTTAATTGCGATCGTGGAACAATGGGCGCTGGGAATGGAGTGGACAGAACTCTGCGAGAACACCACCTTGGATGAAGGCGACGTAGTGAGAATTTTACGGCGGACGTTGGATTTATTATCGCAAATACCCCACGTTCCCCATTTGCCAGACTCTTTCCAGCGCAACGCCCATCGAGCAATGCAGTTGATTGATAGATTCCCTGTCAATGAGGTAGTTGAATAAACAGGACGTTCTTAAACGAGGACGCACAGAGAGGATTTGATAATTTCTTTGCGTCCTCTTCGTCAACATTAATTCGATGAGTTTGGAGTAGTAATACAAACCGTCCCAACAATGAATTTACATTTGACCAAATAATAGTAGTTGTACGTACTTAAAAATGCTTTTTTGGTTTCGTATATCTTCTGTACGTGATTAATCGCGTGTATCCTACAGAAGTCATAGTCTCTATCAGCCTTCTTCAGTCTTAGTACACCAAGTTTCCAGTCCCGCGCAACTGACGCAAAGAATTTATACAAAATGGACAGTCACATTTAAATAAGTTAATTGCAGCATCGCTTTCCTCCTCACTAAAGTCTAACATCGCAACATTTTCATCTGATACTGATGTAGCAATGGTTGAGGAACGGGTAGAGGTATACGCTTGCTTTGTCTCTGAATCTCGAATGCATACAAAATCTGTTCCACCATGTGGGTTAGTGATACAGGTACGACCATCTTGTGTACGCATTAATCGCTGAGTAATACTAGCATGGGCAGGATTAAATACTGCCAAGGTAGACATCAGCGACAGAAAAACTGAGGAGCTGGAAAGCAAATTCAGAATAATTTTTTTGTTCATATATCTCCTTGAGAAATGTTGCCTACTAGCTTAGGGTATTCGATTCATTTTCAAACTTCAAGTGAATTTTTCCTAAGAATAGTTAGCTTGACACTTGTTACCCAAGAAAGTTTCATATCTATGCAGTTTGATCACAAATTAGATTTATCTACTTACCTGGTTAAAGTCTGCGTAGATGCTCCGCATCCGGGCTTGTCGTCAGACATCGCTTCGTTAAAATTATCCTGTTCAAGCTTTTGCAATCCCTGGTTATAAGTAGTTATGCAAAATTAGGTATACATTGTCATTGCAAGTGTAGCAAAGCAAAAGGACGCGATCGCAACTCTTAGAGACGCTCCGCGAACGTTTGCGATGACATAAATATTTTTGCATCATACCCACATCGATTTAATTAATGATTGCAACACATCCTTGGATAAAGACGCGATTCATCGCGTCTCTACAGATGGTTTATTTATCACATTCTTTTTTCACTATACATAAACATTCTAGCTAGGACTCCCAAACAGCCAGCTTGAAATAGTTTGCAATAATAGCCAAGCATTTAAACTGCCGATAATAATCGCTACTAACCACGATAAAATCTGCAACCACAAAGGATTGACAAACTCACCCATTAAGCGTTTATTACTTGTAAACATCACCAACGGCACTACGGCAAATGACAGTTGTAAGCTCAAAATAACTTGGCTGAAAATTAGTAAGCTGCTTGTACTCTTTTCTCCCAAAACTATAATTGAAATTAATGCTGGGATAATCGCAATTAATCTAGTTACTAACCTACGTAACCAAGGTTTTAGACGCAGATTCAAAAAGCCTTCCATGACAATTTGCCCTGCTAAGGTTGCAGTAAGAGTTGAACTTTGTCCAGAAGCAAGTAATGCCAAGCCAAAAATTGCGCTGGCGGCATTCACACCCAATAAGGGAGAGAGCAATTTATAAGCATCTTGAATTTCTGCAATATCCTGATAACCAGAAAAATGAAAAGTGGCAGCAGCAATAATCAAAATTGCTGAGTTGATAAATAAGGCGAAACATAAAGCAACGGTAGAATCGATTGTACCGAATGTAATAGCTTCCCATTTCTTTGGGGATGTTGTTTCCCAATCCCGTGTCTGCACGATTGATGAGTGTAAATATAAGTTGTGCGGCATCACAGTTGCCCCTAAAATGCCAATAGCAATGTAGAGCATTTCGGGATTCTGTAGAATTTCTATTTTGGGAACATAACCTAATAAAATTCCGCCCAAATCAGGACGCGAAAAGATGATTTCTGCTGCAAAGCAGATGCCTACAGTTGCTACTAACAAGATTATCAAAGCTTCTGTATAACGAAAGCCTTTATTTTGTAGCAGTAACAATAAAAATACATCTAGGGCTGTTATACACACGCCCCAACTCAGGGGAATACCAAAAAGCAGTTGTAGCGCGATCGCACTTCCCAAAACTTCCGCTAAGTCACAAGCTGCGATCGCTATCTCACAAAGTACCCATAACCCGAAGTTGACACGCGGACTGAAGTTATCTCGACAAGCTTGGGCTAAATCTCGCCCCGTTGCTACTCCCAACCGCACACACAACGATTGCATTAAAATCGCCATCAAGTTGGAAAGCATAATCACCGTTAGCAACGCATAACCAAATTTAGCCCCGCCAGCTAAGTCAGTTGCCCAGTTACCAGGGTCCATGTAACCTACAGACACGAGATATCCTGGCCCTGCATAAGCCAGCATCTTGCGCCAGAAGCTTTTGGTATTAGGAACTCTAATGCTACGGTAAACTTCAGGTAGACTGGGCTTTTTCGAGGAATTTTCTGGAAAGGGCATTCGTTTACACTCTAAATTTTTCATAATTCTCTCATAATTTTATAAAATACTGACAATAATAGCTATATTTATAAATTTATAAATTTTAATATTCACTAAAACTTAGTAGAAAGATTCAACAATCAACTAACTTTTACTATTGATATAGATTATCGTTCTTAAATTATCAACTTGTAAAAACTTCTTTTTTTCATTACATTTGAAAACAGAATCATATATCAAATAACTTACTAGCCTCAACAGAAAAAATGAAGCAAAAACTACATTCAGAATCTTCCGGTTGTTCCAACTGTGAACATGACAATCACGAGAATCATAATCATGACCACAATCACGACCACGGTGGAGAATTCAATCTGAAAAATGAAATATTACCCTTGGTGATGATTTTAAGTTTATATGCGCCTGGTGTAATTTTTGAAAATCAATTACATAATACATTCTATTCAATAGGTGAATTTCTAGTTTTCATCCCAGCCTATTTATTAAGTGGATGGAGTGTTTTAAAAACTGCTGGGCGCAATATACTCAAAGGTAGAGTATTTGATGAAACATTTTTGATGACAGTAGCGACATTAGGGGCGATCGCAATTCATAAATTACCCGAAGCTGTCGGAGTAATGTTATTTTATAAAATTGGGGAATTGTTCCAAGATATTGCCGTCGGTCGTTCACGTAATTCTATTAAAGCTTTATTGGAAGTACGCCCAGATTATGCAAATATTCAGACAGAGGGAGAAATAAAAAAAGTATCGCCAAAGACAGTAAATATTGGAGATATTATTATTGTCAAACCCGGAGAAAAGATTCCCTTAGATGGTGAAATTATAGATGGGAATTCGCAAGTTGATACATCTGCATTAACTGGAGAATCTGTGCCGCGAACAGTGAGGCTGGGAGAAACAGTTTTGGCTGGGATGATTAACAAAATGGGTGTTATCAGCATTAAAGTCACAAAACTTTTTGATGAATCTTCCAT
This sequence comes from Nostoc sp. WHI, assembly GCF_015714725.1. GTDB lineage: Bacteria > Cyanobacteriota > Cyanobacteriia > Cyanobacteriales > Nostocaceae > Nostoc. The sequence goes on along the minus strand of NZ_WBKM01000097.1, from coordinate 40,943 downwards.
TGCCAAGATTTTAGACTTAGTGCAAAATGCCAAAAGTAAAAAAGCAGAAACAGAAAAATTTATTACTAAATTTGCCCGATATTATACACCGATAGTAGTTTTTACATCTCTGGCAGTTGCTTTATTACCTCCTTTATTCGTTTCTGGCGCAACTTCTTCGGAATGGATTTATCGTGCCCTAATTTTATTAGTTATCTCTTGTCCGTGTGGACTGGTTATCAGTATTCCATTAGGTTACTTTGGAGGTGTGGGAGGTGCGGCTAGACGAGGTATTTTGGTTAAAGGCTCTACTTTTTTAGATACTTTAAATGCAGTCGATACAGTTGTTTTTGATAAAACTGGAACGTTGACTAAAGGGGTCTTTAAAGTAGCGAAGGTAGTACCATTAAATGGCTTGAATGAACAAGAATTGCTGCAATTAGCTGCCAAGGTAGAATCGCACTCAAACCATCCCATCGCTCAATCTATCCGTAATGCTTATGGTGAAAAAATTGATGCATCTGACGTGAGAAATTATGAAGAGATCGCAGGTTATGGAATTAGAGCCAAGGTTGAAAATAGGGTAGTAATAGCGGGAAGCGATCGCCTATTACATAGAGAGAAGATTGCTCATGATAATTGCCAGTTAAAGGGAACAGTTATTCATTTAGCAGTGGATAATATTTATGCTGGGTATATTGTCATTGCTGATGAACTCAAAGAAGATGCCAAACAAGCTATTCAAGCACTCAAGCAAATGGGTATAGATAGAACAGTAATGTTGACAGGAGATAATCAAGCGATCGCTTCCCTGATTGCTCAACAGCTTGGCATAGATACCTATGAAGCAGAGTTATTACCTGAAGAAAAAGTTAATGCCATTGAGAAGTTACTCAGCACCGCCGGCAAGCATGGTAAAGTTGCCTTTGTTGGAGATGGTATTAATGATGCGCCAGTGATTGCTAGAGCAGATGTTGGTATAGCAATGGGTGGGTTAGGCTCAGATGCAGCCATAGAAACTGCTGATATTGTGATCATGACAGATGCACCGTCAAAAGTGGCAGAAGCAATCAAAATTGCCAGAAAAACTCGCCAAATTGTCTGGCAAAATATTGGGTTTGCTTTAGCAATTAAAGGTGTATTTATTGGATTGGGTATTTTAGGTATAGCGACGATGTGGGAAGCTGTATTTGCTGATGTCGGAGTAGCTTTGTTAGCAATTTTCAACGCAACTAGAGCGATGAAATAAAAGTTTTGGAAAATCGGGAATCTGTAATTGAGAATTTGTAGTAGTTAAAATTGAAGAGCAAGGAGTTATTTATAGAACGCTTCTCAATACGGTTCGGTTAACATATTTGGCTCTGGGAGATCCCCCCAACCCCCCTTAAAAAGCTACGGTGTACACACAAGTCTTTTAGAGTTGGCCCACAGGCTTTTGATCCCCCCAACCCCCCTTAAAAAAGGGGGCAAAAAGCTCTCAAAGTCCCCCAATTTATCGGGGGATTTAGGGGGATCTACGACGATTTTGGTTTTTTAGAAAGATGTGTGTACACCGTAGCTTTAAAAGGGGGGCTTTGTTTCCTATTTACCCCCTTTTTAAGGGGGTCGCCGCAGGCGGGGGGATCTTATCCGAACCGTATTGGAACGCTTCTCACTCATATTCTGCTACCCAAAATAGAACCCATGAATTCATCAATCAAAGGCATTGCTACAGCTACTTTAGCTTTACTGCTAAACTATTCAGCAAACCCAGCCTTTGCACTACCCCAGAAAATCAATCATCCAGTTACTATTGCTAAATCGCAACCATTAACAGACACCTTAATCGTTCCTGGGGAAAGAGTTGGGCCGATAAGACGCACAACCACCAAGCAAGATTTAGTGAAGCTATTTGGTGCATCTAATCTTGTTGATAAAACCATTTCAGGCGCCGAAGGAATAGGTACTTTTGCAGCTACTCAGTTAAATCTAAATCAGGGGCGATCGCTGTTGATAGTCTGGAGTGATAATACTCGTACTAAACCTCTAGATGTACGTGACTTGGGTTCAGCTTGGAAAACCCGCGAAGGTATTGGAGTGGGAACGCCATTGAGCGAATTACGCAAGAAATTGGGTAATTTTAAACTTTATGGATTGGCGTGGGACTACGGCGGTACTATTTTGTTAGATAGTAGCCGATTATCCACCTATCAGGGTAAACTCATCCTACGAGTAGATACTGCTCCTAATGCTGCTGAGAAATATCCCACTCATTATCGAGCAGTATCAGGCGATCGCACTTTTTCCTCCACCAATCCCCACTGGAAACGTCTGGGAATTAGACTAGCAGAAATAATCGTTGTACTGAATCCCAGCCAGTAGCAACATAAAGTTATAGTCTGTGTTTTTCGTCTGTTCAGGAGAAGATACTATAAGAATCAACTTAAAAAGGTACATCATAGTCCCCTCTCGAAGAGCCTACGGTGTACACACAAGTCTTTTCGTTCAGAACACAAGTTCATTCGTTCAGAACACAAGTTCATTCGTTCAGAACACAAGTTCATTCGTTCAGAACACAAGTCTTTTCATTCAGAACACAAGTTCATTCGTTCAGAACACAAGTTCATTCGTTCAGAACACAAGTCTTTTCATTCAGAACACAAGTCTTTTCGTTCAGAACACAAGTTCATTCGTTCAGAACACAAGTCTTTTCGTTCAGAACACAAGTACTTTTGTTCTGAACACAAGTCTTTTTTGAGCCTTTGAGGAAATAAAACAGCTTTGCTTTTCGAGAGGGGTTGGGGGTGGGGTTCTTGTACCTAACTCAACCGAGAACCGCTATAACGCCGCTTCAAATCGTTCTGTTAATTTTGATAAAAGTGCCACTCTGCTTGCACTTCTTTGGTGATTTCCTGTCGCAATTCCCAAGGTAAAAGCACCTCAACTTTTGGTCGCCAAGCCCTCAAACGCAAACCCACATTCGGATCTCCATCTCGATAGATCACAGTATAATAAGCATCATCTTGGGGACGATTTTTTAAAATTTTTAGCAAAGTTTCCCGGTGTTTTACTGGGATAACCTGCTCTGGAATTAGTTGTAATATCCCCTGATAACTTATCGCCTTAAAGGTAGCATGACGAGAGGTTCCCTTGATGTAGCGGTCATGAAATGTGCGGTCGAATCGCAGTAGCATCAACTTGGATGGTAAGTAAAAATCAAAACCCCAAGCTTGATGCATTTGTAAACGAATATGGTCTGGTGTGGGTAAAGTTGTTCGCCGTTGTCGCAGCAGTTTGGGCAATTTTGCATCGTTCCAAGCCAGGGGAGTAATTTTTTGAATTTTATCTAAGCGATAGTTGTACCACTCGCCTTTATTTGTGGGAGTTTTGCCAAAACCGCAGAGGTATACGGCTCTTTGCACGTAATATATACAGACAGGATAAATAATACACTCCACTACACCGTACTTAGCGCTAGTGTAGCTAAGACAGATTGGCGTTATAGTTGTTTGTTCCCAAAGATTACGGAATTCATCTAGCCATTTTTCAACTTGATTTTGGGTTTGGGAAATGATGTAGTCAACCTCTAGGTAGAATCGCTGCACATTTTGGATGGGTTGGGAGAGGTTTTGAGCGATCGCTTCTAAGTTAGGATTGAGAAAACCCAAGTCATAAACTCCCAGACGGTTATTTACAGGTTCTAATTCTCTAGCACTGGGTCGAGATGGAAAATTCTGAACTCGATAGTATTGTTTGTCTGCAAGTTTTAACCAACCAAGTTCAGTAAGAATTTGCAAATCGGCAAACAGGGAACGGCGAGTGACTGCAAATAAACGCTGTTGCAGCAATTCATCTAAATCTGCATCGGAAATTGCATCATGTTGCTGAAGCGATCGCCTCCACTCTGGTTCTACAAGCCCGGTTTTGGGATAAAATAGCCACTGGGCGGTAGTTTTGGCACAAGCACAATTGCTGTGGTGCAAATGAGGCGCGAGTTCTCCTTTAGGATGAGTTACGCTAAAGAAAGTATCTCGCCAGTGCTTGTAGGTAAAAGGGTCAGGTAAACACAGGCGGTCTTGCTGATCACCATAGAGAGAGTGCAACCATACCCACAACCGAATCGCCCGCAGCAGGTTTTGCTTTAATGAACCCCGTGCCAACCATTGCAGTAGTTCGATATAAGGCGGGTCTTCTATAAGCGGTATGGTGCTGAAATTAAACACTTCCAAAGTCTGAGTTAATTAATCTGTGGGTTTTTATTTTAGATTAATTGGTTGTAGGAGTAGATGCTTCCAAAATGGGTAGGATTTACGTATACCTACGAATTCTTCTCTGCCGGGCGCTGCGGGATGATTTTTCTCACGCAGAGGCGCAGAGACGCAGAGAGAATAAGGAGTTTAGTTCGCTAATATCCGTTTAAAGAAAGCTACTATTTCAAACCAAGCAGAGGTAGTAGCGGCAGAATCGTAGCGATAACCGTCGTCGCGCATGAAGGTATGTTCTGCTTCATATAAAAGAACGAGATGAGGTATGTTAGCATTCTCCAAAGCTTTAATTATGGTTTGACGATCATTTTCTGGTATGTGAGGGTCAAGAGTACCGAATACCATTAGCATCTCGCCTTTGATTTCACTTACCCGATGAATTGTATCGGCTATTCCCTCACCCAGCTTACCACTTGGAATGCCAGTAGGGTAACAGCAGGCAGCAGCCTTAATTTCGCTCATGAAAGCTGCCCGGAAAGCTAGGTGTCCACCAATACAAAAACCTAAAGTGCCTATTTGATTTGGAGAAACCGAACTTTCTGCTTGAAGAAATTCAATTACAGCCCGGCAATCGGCATCATAATCAGCTATTGGAGTTCGACGAGCATCGTCATTGCCCCGCATCCGCCCAAGATCATCTGGTTCAATAATTAGTCCAATTGGCTCAATTCGATGAAAAATTTCTGGGGCTGCCACTACATAACCATATCCTGCTAAGTAGTTAGCTAGACGAATTATTGCACCACCTAACTGATAAATATCACTGTAGAATACAATACCAGGGTATTTTCCTGCTGCTTTGGGAGCTGCTACATAAACACGCATTAAACTATCATCTACTCTCAACTCGATATTGCGTTTAGTAATTTGCATTTTTTCTCTCCGTGTAATGCTTGCTTTGATTAACTTCTAGACAAGTGGTTAGCGATCGCAATAGCCATAAGTCCCGATCAAATAATTCGTAATTCGTAATATAAATTGCAACTACGAATTATGTTGACACTCTAGCTCTCACAAAACAATTAGTATTCGACAGCAGTTAGTTTATGCAATGCCTACGGCGGTAAACTACGCAATTTTAATATTAACAATTGGAACCATCCAAAGGTGGAATACTTATAGTTATTATCACAACAAAATTAGGTAAAATGAGAGTATGCAATCATCAAGGGTACTACTATGTTTCGTTTAAATCAAACTATTCGCAACTTGTTCCTGCGTTTTGAAGGCTTGTTTGGTGTTTTATTCAAAAGCTTTTTTAATTTTGTAGGAAATTTCTTTGGTTTTTTCGCCAAGCTTTTCGGAGTTACTAAGTCTGATAGTAGTGCTGCTTATTTCTTGGAATCTAATGATGCACAAGGTATAAAACAAGCTTCAACAAAACAGCAACTTGAAACAAATCAGGATAACACTGCTAAAATTGCCGCCACTACCCGCCGTCGTCCTAAGACCAAAATAGACGACTACTACCTCAACATGGCGCGTGATATCAAAAAGAACTAACAAAAGCCATCAACTGAAGGGTAATAATAATGCATCGCGCCACTAATTTACTACAGTTGGGCGATGTTTACGCCCAACTGACAAATCAGCCTAAACTTTTGATGCTGCAAGGCGGTAAATTGAGAAAATAGCGATCGCATCCTAAAGAATTGTAGCTTAGTAGAGTGTCACCCCTTGGTTATAAGCATTTACAAAACTCGTGTAGTCGTACTCGACTTGGGATGCATAGTCCAGTGCAAAGTTAACGATCTCATCTTTGAATACAGTTTTGTTATTGCTCACAATGTCAGTAACTTCTTTGTCAACGCTGTCAGGAATAATTGCAGCATCGTAGTCTTTATCAGAGATTGCATGGTTTTTTGCAACGACCTTTCCTGCATAGCCCATCGCATCCATAAACTTTGACTTAGTGGTTAGCAACGTATAGTCAAAATCCACTTGGTAGGGAGATTTTTCATGCACCATAAAGGGAATGCTACTGACTGTAGTGTAGCCAAGCAATACATCAGTATTAGAGAGCATTGCTTTAGTAGCGATCGCCACTCTCGCCCCTTCATGATTTCCATAAACTGAAGTTGGTAGCAGACCTGGCACCGCGATCGCAACTGCACTACTTCCTTCCTGCTTCATCTCCAAAATGCGATCGTCGTCGGTTGCTGAACTCGGCCCTTCAATCAGCAAGAAATAGCGATACTTACCCAGACTACCAGTGCCTGAACCTAATTTGAGCCGAATATCCTTGAGGGTGTAATAACTATTGCTGTAGCGCTTACTGCTAGAAATTGAGGTGATGTAGCTGCTCATAGCCCCAGCAATGTTTGAATAAGTGCTGTTGGATACAGGCTGGAGTTCCGAGGTTGTCTGGAAAACTCGACTGCTAGCGTTATTTAACAGCGTGTACTTATTTAGCAAACTAGAACGGCTCTTGCCTGTTCCCTCTTGAATCAAATCTTTGACCACACCGCTCGTATTGCTGGATTCCAACCGATATGACAGTTCATCGTTGGTTCCCTTAAAGTCGCTCATCTTGTTCAGGTAAGCATCCAAGAAATTCCGAACAATATCTTGAGCATCACTGGAGCTCAGACCTTTCTCTTTAGCTGCCAGGAGAATGGAGACTGCCATCCGTCGTAAATCCCAAACGTAGGGGCCAAAATATCCTTCATCAAAGTCGGTGGTGTCAAAAACGTTATTGTCGTTGCTATCTCTCATCCCCCCAAGATTTTGCAGATGCATATCTCCCTGTAACCAGATAGCTGAGGTTGAAGAATTCACAAATCCAGAACTTGGTAAGGTCTGCATATCACGATAAAAAATGTGAGCCGTGCCTCGATAAAATGCGAAGGGGCTAGCTTTCATCTTTTGCATCTTCGTTGCTAGTTCTTGAGGCAACTGAGAAGCAAAGGGATGGTTGTATTGGTAAATTTCATTTTCCACCCAAGTTGAACGGGGAGTTGCAGCTTGAACTGTAGATGTAAACCCCAAAGTTAAAATTAAGACGGCTGCGATCGCAGATATGTATTTCAGCATGAAAGTCTGTTAGGTGTAAAGAAATGGACTCTTGTGTTGGTACAATCCAATAATAATTGTTTTATCACCTCGATCTAGAGCTTAGATAGTGATTTAAAGCACAATGAAACAACTATTTATAGCAAAGGATTCAAAAAGGTAAACTTATAAAAGTTGTTTATTATATCAGTGACCGAATAATGGGTAGAACGAAGTGAAACCCAACAAAGTTAAGGAAGTGTTGGGTTTCGTTCCTCAAACGCCACTTGCTTCTCCCAAGGGGAGACGCTGCGCGAACAAGTCGGGAAACCCGCCCAACGCAGTGGCTCCCCAACCTACGTAGAAGTTGAGTTTTAAGCTTAACTGAACTGTATTGCACTACAATTGTTGACACTAAAAAGCGCTCTCCTTATCTAGGAGAGCGCTTTTTATTTAACTAAAGAAAGAGAATTAACCGTTGATAGCAGGAGCGGTTAGAGCTACAGGAGCAACATCACCAGCAGCCAAATCTAAGGGGAAGTTGTGAGCGTTGCGCTCGTGCATTACTTCCATACCCAAGTTAGCCCGGTTGATTACATCAGCCCAAGTACCGATTACACGACCTTGAGAATCAATGATTGATTGGTTGAAGTTGAAACCGTTCAAGTTGAACGCCATTGTGCTTACACCCAAGGCGGTGAACCAGATGCCGATTACAGGCCATGCTGCGAGTAAGAAGTGCAGTGAACGGCTGTTGTTGAAAGAAGCGTATTGGAAAATTAGACGACCGAAGTAGCCGTGGGCTGCAACGATGTTGTAGGTTTCTTCTTCTTGACCGAATTTGTATCCGTAGTTTTGTGATTCGTTTTCGGTGGTTTCACGAACTAAGGAAGAAGTTACCAAGGAACCGTGCATTGCTGAGAATAAGCTTCCGCCGAATACACCTGCTACACCTAATTGGTGGAAGGGGTGCATCAAGATGTTATGTTCTGCTTGGAAAACAATCATGAAGTTGAATGTTCCAGAGATACCCAAGGGCATACCATCTGAGAAGGAACCTTGTCCGATGGGGTATACCAAGAATACTGCTGCTGCTGCTGCTACTGGTGCAGAGTAGGCGATCGCAATCCAAGGACGCATTCCTAAGCGGTAGGATAGTTCCCATTCACGACCTAAGTAGCAGAATACGCCAATCAGGAAGTGGAATACTACCAATTGGTAAGGGCCACCGTTGTACAACCACTCATCTAAGGAAGCTGCTTCCCAGATTGGGTAGAAGTGCAAGCCGATAGCGTTGGAGGAAGGTACTACTGCGCCGGAAATGATGTTGTTTCCGTAGATTAAGGAACCTGCTACTGGTTCGCGGATACCATCGATGTCTACTGGTGGGGCAGCGATGAAGGCGATTACGAAGCAAGCGGTGGCGGCTAGCAAGGTGGGGATCATTACTACGCCAAACCAGCCGATGTATAGGCGGTTGTTGGTGCTGGTGATCCAGCTACAAAACCGCTCCCAAACGTTAGCGCTTTCGCGACGTTGAATGGTTGCTGTCATTGTTTTATAAGTGCAATTATTTGTGAATGAATTAGGTAGGTTTGACTACCTGTTACACATCTTAAAGAATTTATTGCGTTTTGTAAAGTACTTTCAGAAAAAATTTTCTCTTGGGATTTACGCACCCACAACAGAAAATCCCCAATTCACTGAAAAAGGGGACTTTCGGTAATACCATTTTGGATTTTAAATTTTGGTGAAACAGTGCGGTCTTCTTCCATCGCGTTCGAGGGTAACCCGTTCGCGCAACGTCTCTGACAGGAGAAGCGATTATGAAAAACGTATTTTATTCTTCAATTCGCTGCTGGCTGGTTCGATATAGACTCTACACCCACTTCTTGTAAAGGTGGACGCACAGATAAATAAATCAATGGGCCCAATAACGGTATCAACGCTATTAACCAGAAAAACTGGGGATTTTTCCAACCGCGACGCGTCATATCATCCCCTAGTAATACAGGGAATAATAGGCAAAGTAGACAGAAATCTAAACTCATCACATTGATGAAGCGGTTGGTTTGCCACTGTTGGACAAAATTGACCCAATCTCCTTCTCTTAAACCATAGGCAACTAAAATAGCCGTGGCTAGTGTCAAAACAAAACCAGTCACACGAGAATCTAGCAGCTTGAGCAAGGTATTCTTTTTACCAACAAACTTATTATTTGGTTCCCTAATGGCTAAGTAGGGTAACAAGGCAAATACGCCGACTCCAAAAGAAGCTACGGCAAACGGCCAAGCAGGTATTTTTTGTCCTCTGCCATCAATAAACACTACTGCGCTGTAAATAAGAGGCCAGATGCCCATGAGGTTGAATAGTGCTATGACTAACGGGTTAATACCTTGCCACTCGCCAGTAGAAAGGTTTTTAATTAACTCAAATGTATCCGGTTGTTCGGGAGGAGTGAGGAAAAAAGCATAGACAACGAATCCCAGCCACAGTAATCCAAAAGCAATTTTTCTTACCATAATTTAAGCAAGCTAACTAAAAGCTTCTGAGAGATAATCAGCAGCACCAGCCACGACTGCGATCGCACTTTCATAATCTAGGCGCGTTGGCCCCAATACCCCCACACTTCCTACTGGTATTGAACCTCGGCTATATGTGGAAGAAATTAAGGTGCAAGTGCGTATCGGTTCTAATGTGTTTTCTGCGCCAATCCGAACCGTTACCTTTGGTTTACCTGTATCTTCGGTATCTGGTTCCTCAAATATTAATCGCCACAGTTGGTCTTGTTCTTCTTCCAACAAGTGGATAATCGTTTGTACTTGTTGTAACTGGGAAAATTCCGGCTGGCGTAAAACTTCTGCTACACCCCGAACCATAATCTGTGTTGTAGTCGGCGCAAGAGTCCGACGAGTCAATTCGGCAACTGAGTTTTTCAAGAATTCCCCGTAGCGTTGGAACTCCTGATCTAGTTGACTCCAGTCGAGATTAGCTAATTCCAACAGACTTCGCCCCCGCAGGTGACTATTCAAAAAGTTAGAAACAATTTGTAACTCGCGATCGATTACCTCTGAATCCCGTTGTGTTTCCTCTGGTACTGACGACAAATCCATCAACTTAGAATGTGTTTCATAACCATCGGTTACTACAATCAGCATGATTCGTCCTGCTTCTATTTGCACTAATTGCAGATGCCGCACTAGCGCTGTAGTGGTTTGTGGCATAGTAATCAAGCTAATGCAACCACTCAAGGTTGCTAAAATTTGCGCGGCTCCTTGCAGTAGGGTTTCTAAACTCCAATCTTCCCACTGGAGGCGCTTTTGCAGTGCCATCTCTACTTCTCGCCCTAAAGTTTCCGTACCACTTCCCTGCGGGACGCGCAAGGGACGTGGAAGCAAGCTACGCATAGCGTCTGTCTGCGACACATTGCGCGAATGCAGAGAAGGTGTAATTAACTGGTCAACATAAATGCGATAGCCTGAGTCTGAAGGTATGCGTCCGGCAGAGGCGTGTGGTTGGTAAAGTAAGCCAGACTTTTCTAAAACGCCCATCACATTGCGAATTGTCGCTGAGCTGACACCCAGATCGTACTCATCAACCAAAGCTTTTGAACCAACAGGCTCTGCCGTAGCAATATAGTGACGTACCGTTGCCCAAAGTATATGCTGTTGTCGATTTGTTAACTGGACTTCCATAGGGTGTGTTTTGCTAGAGGCAAATTTTAATCGAAGTCTGGAAAAATTTCTGGATTTGATTGAAAACTAAAGAATATTAATAATTAATTAAGATAACAAATTATACAATCATATTGTGATAATTAATCTTAAGGTTCACCTACACCACTCTTTAAAAGTGCGCTCTAAATAGAATCTAGGCTTTAGCTGCAAAAGCTGAGAGTTTGAATTTACGACATCCTTTTCCGCCTTATTTTCGCATAATTCTAAACTTATAAAAGTATTATTGTATACGTATTTTTGCGGCGATCGCAGCTAAGATTGGGTCGAAAAGTTTCGTAAATATGTAGCCAGTGGAGAAAGTTGCAAGCTTTTCTGGCAAGCCCCTAAGTTGATGTACTGCTATTTTCAGCATAGCAAAAGCGAGATGGAAGTTATTCTTCCATCTAAGTAATGCACCTAAACATAAGCTAATACTGGGGAATTGAATGGTCTACTAAGAGGGAGTAAGCATCAATACCACCGGAAATATTTTGCACATTTGTAAAACCTTGAGCAGTTAACCACTGGCACATCTGAGCAGAGCGGATGCCGTGGTGACATAGTACAAGGGTTTCAGCTTGGGGATTGAAGAGGTTAGGGACTTGATCTCCCCATTCGGCAAATTCACTCAGTGGTAGGTTGACAAAGCCCTCAATGCTAGCGATCGCTAATTCTTGTGGTTCGCGCACATCTACAAGCTGTATGCTTGCATCACCAGAAGAAAGACGTTGTGCCAGTTCTTCTACACTAATCTGGTTCATGGGTTGACTAAAAGAGTTCCCGGTCATGAGGTTTCTGTAAACAGTCCTAATACTATTTATAGTGACAGAAAATCTCTGCCTTGGCATGAGTATCCATTCTTAAGAGAACTGATAAATCCTGGTAGGCTTTCTGCTTAAATGGCTGTAAATTGTCTTTTTTAATAGGTTTAATGTGAATAGGCAACGTTCATTTATCGGTTTTATCGTAGCAGGGGCGATCGCACTGCTAGTAATTGCGATCGGTGGCTTTTACTGGTTTTTCGCCAAAAGTCCGGCTAAACTCATTGCTTCTACCTCTGGGTCTGATGCAGCCATATTTGTGTCGAAACTTTCCCCTGTAATGGTATCATTACTGGCAAATCCTGACAGCTTGCAGGCATTGGGGCGCGAAGAGGAACTATCTAAACTCAAAACCAGTTTATTCGCTAAGAGTGGCATAGATTACAAACAAGACATTCAACCCTGGTTAGGGAATGAAATTACATTAGCTATCACCACTTTAGATATTGATCGGGACTTAGAAAATGGACAGCAGCCTGGGTATCTGTTGGCACTGGCAACCCAGCAACCGGAGAAAAGCCGCGAGTTTGTTGAGTTGTTGTTTTCCAAACGGGCGTTAGCTGGGGCAAACTTAGCTGTTGAAAAATACAAAGGCGTAAAGCTGATTTATGACAATTCTCAACCAGAGCAAGACTTGCTTGCTGGTGCTGTTGTCGGAGAAGGTTTTGTGTTGTTTGCAAATGAGCCTAAAGTGCTGCGAGATGCCATCAATAACGTCCAAGCACCCGATTTAAATTTGACTAGCTCCCCTGAATACCAAAAAGCTACCAAAGAACTGCCCAAAGGAGGTTTAGCTGTAGCTTTCTTGAATCTTCCCATCGTGGCAAAATGGCAAGGGTTAGAGTTACCAGAACAACTTTATAACAGCCAAATCATATCCTTGGCGTTAAATCCCAAAGGATTGCTAGCAGAAACTACCTTTCTGACTTCATCAGAAATTGTCTCTCCATCTGCACCACTATCTAAACCTGTGGGAGCATTGCAGTATATTCCAGCATCGGCAGGTTTGGCAATTTCCGGCTCAAATTTGAGTAATTTGGATAACAGCGATTTAGCCAAACTTTGGAGACAAGTAACAGCAACTATATATGGTTCTGGGGAAGATGGGGTTTCTCGGTTAGCAAAACCTTTGGCGGATGTTCAAAAACGCTGGGGGATAAATTTGCCAAAGGATATTTTTAGCTGGGTACAGGGAGAATATGCCATAGCATTGTTACCTCAGAAAGAGCAAACAACGCCCCATTGGATTTTTGTGGCGGAAAAATCCGAGGATGTAGAACAAGGCGTTGCGCGTTTGGATGCGATCGCTTTATCCAACGGACTCAGCATCAATCCCCTGACTATAGATAAGCAAAAAATCTCCGCCTGGACAGAGTTAACCACGGCTACTAAAAAAACCAATGTCAAAGAAGGAGCATCTTTCAGCATTGAAACAAAAGTCCGGGGATTGCATACAACTTTAGGAAATTACGAAATTTTCACGTCTGACTTAGAAACTATGAATGAAATCCTCACAGCTAAGGACAATTCCTTAATTGACAATCCCAATTTTCAAGATAATATCGCTGCAATTCCCCAACCGAACCAAGGCTACATCTATCTTGACTGGACAAAGAGCCAGAATTTGTTAGAGCGTCAAGTACCGATTCTTAAGCTAGTGGAAGTTTTAGGTAAACCATTTTTTAACAACCTGCGATCGCTCACAGTCAGTAGTTATGGAACTGACACGCGATCGCTTAAAGGTGGCGTTTTCTTCAAACTCGGTAATTCGTAAGATTTTCATCAAAGTTGAAAGTGCAGAAGGTTAAAAATTCTTTTACCTTCTGCATTTTATTGTCCCATCATATTTACGTAGATTTTCTGTAGCATTTGCTATTTGTATTTGTAATCTTTGGATAGGTACTGGCTGCTGGCTTAGAAATTTAGGTTCGATGGGGCAGTGAGTATCAAATACATCAGAAATAATTTATACAATACCCAGGTAGCGATCGGTAATGGGCAAAGCAATTGGCATTGATTTAGGGACGACTAATTCTGTCGCCGCTTTTAAGTTAGCAGAAGTGGAAGTAGTTACGGCTAACGATAACACGCCCCCAGATAGGAAACTGACGCGATCGGTTGTTGCTTGTGAGCAAAATAAATTTTTGGTAGGAGATCCAGCTTACAACCAACTCAGGGCTAATCCTGAAAATGTGGTTGTTTCCATCAAGCGCTTGATAGGTAGGGGTTTTGGCGATCCAGCCGTACAAAAACAAAAGTCAGAACTTGGTTACAAAATTGCTCAACCGAGTCAGGGAACAGACAACGGTATTGCAGTTTGGCTAGGAGGTAAGGAATATCAGCCAGAGGATATTTCTGCTGAAATTCTCAAAAAAGTTGTGCAAAATGCCCAAATTTATCGCCAAGGAATTGGTAAAACAGGCGAATTCATAGATCAAGCAGTAATTACCATTCCTGCTTACTTCAACGATAAACAACGCCATGCTACCCGCACAGCTGCACTCAAAGCTGGAATCACTCCCTTAGAACTGCTAGCGGAACCCACAGCCGCGGCCATATCTTACGGTTTTTCTCCAACTGGGGAAGATTTTAAAACAATTTTAGTCTTTGATTTTGGTGGTGGTACTTTTGATGCTTCGGTGATTCAAGCAGCAGGAACTTCATTTATTGAACTGGGAAAAGCTGGAGATTTATGGTTGGGAGGAGATGACATTGATTCTCGCATTATCAAATTTGTTAAACAGCAATTTGCCCAGGAAGAAAGAATTGCTGATATTGATGGCTTGATTGCCAAAATGCCCCATTATCAACGGGTGCGATTTAATGCTGATTTGAAGTTAGCAGTAGAACGCGCCAAAGTTGAACTAAGCACTGCTACAGTATCTTACATTGCTCCTGCGACTCAATTATTAGATGAATTGGGTATTGCCATTCCCATTGAAGTAGAAATCACCCGCGAGCAATTTGAGGAAATGATTTCTGATTTGGTAGAGCGATCGATTCAAATTTGTCGCCAAGCACTACAAGACGCTGAACATCACCTAGAGATGGTAGATGTAGTGTTATTGGTTGGCGGTTCTTGTCAAATTCCTGTAGTCCAACGCAAAGTCAGAGAAGCTTTTGGAGCAGATAAAGTAGTGGTGCATCCCCGTCCGATGTATGCGGTGGCGGAGGGTGCAGCAATTGTCGCGGCTGGACTAACAGAGAAAGTAACAACAGTTTCTCGTGATTATTTTATCAAGCTGGTGGATGGCGAAGAGAACAAAGAGAAAGTAATTCAGAGGGGTGATATCTTACCAGTGACTACATCCCACACTTTTAAAACTGTTGCTGATGGACAACGTTTGATTCACTTGCAAATTCTCAGCCCCGATCAAGTAAGGCAAGATTTAGATGGAATATATGAAGATGAAAGTATTGGAAATATTTGGTTGGGTTTAAAGCAATCCTATCCACGCGGGACAGAAGTTTTAGTCAACTTGGAGTTAGATGAAAAAAATAGTGAGCTAAAGATGACCGCTACATTGAAAAATGCCCCTTCAGAGAGAGTGATTCACACCTTTTCGCGGGGGAAAGCAGACCAGAAAATATATGAGGAATTAGAAAAAACGATCGCAGAACTCAATAACCAAAACCTAACTCCTCTCGGTGTGGAAGAAGCGCTGAAGTTAGCCTTAACGGTCGTGGAGTCAGCCAACAAAATCATCGATCCGGATACGGGAGAGGAACGCGGCTATTTACGCGATGACGCTATTGCAAACTTGAAAAAATTCCAGGTATCCATGTCTAAGGAACGCCTAGAAGTAGAGTCTCTTGTCAATGAATGCGATCGCGTAGTTAAACTCTGCGGATCGATAATTCCCCAACTACAGCAGGAACGATTGCAAAAGCTGAGTCAAGAATTGCAAGATGCCATCAACACCAATAACCTCTCCAAGTCTAAGAGTGAAGATGCAAGACGAGAACTTGACAATCTACCTAATGAAGTCCATATCATTGAAGCTTCTCTTTTAGCAATCCATCAAGCCCACGCGGTTGCACCGACTCAAGCAAATGCCATGTCTGACAAACTTTCTCGGATGCTTGCCGCTATGAAAAGTGATGAGCAACAGGAAGCCAATCGCTTGTGGAGTGAATTGCAACCAGATATCCAGCGTTGGCTAAATCAGGAGTTACCCAAGAACAGCATTTTCACAGGACTAACGCGATGATTAAGCTGAACTGTCCTGTGTGTGATTACCAAGAAATTGAAGGTGACACTTGTCCTAACTGTGATACCGATCTTTCTGTAATTCGGATGCTTCAAGAATTACCGCAGGTGGAAAACCCTCTACGACAAGTAAAAATTCCCAATTGGCAACTAGGAGTTGCTTTACTCCTGCTCATTATCGGCATTGGGTTGGGTGTAATGGGCAGTTTTATCTTCCTGCAACCACAGTTACACACATTAACTATCTCTTCTCCCAATCCAGTTCTAAAACTACCAGTTAATACTGCCCCTGTGACAGTTAAGGAACCCCCAAAACCAATTACCTATACTGTCAAATTGGGAGATCACCTCAGCGCGATCGCTCAACAATTTTGTGGTGAGGGAACCTCTTGGCAAGTAATGGTTAAAGCTAATCCCCGACTCAAAGGACGGGAAGACTATATAGATGTAGGGGAGGTGTTAAAAATCCCCAACTGCAAGGAAGGCAATTGATGAGCATTCTTGATAGTTTCAATGCTTTAACTAAAACTTTGCTGGGAGTGGGTATTATTGATGCCTGGAGGCAAGCACCACAGACTAAAAAAGCCAGCGAAAAAGCATTACAATTAGCCCAAAACAAACACCTGCGAGAAGCAGTAATGATTGCAGAAAAAGCTCTCGCTGTCTGGTCTAGAAAACCAGGTTTTTGGGAGCGTTTGATTTGTCAATTGCTACTGGGTAAGCTGTTAGATAACCTTACTCAGCAACTAAAGCAGTGGCGCTATCAAGTGGCAGAAGTAGATAAACTAGCTGCTAATGCTAAAACCGTTCTCAAGCAAGATACGGGCGATCCTTTAGAAACGGAAGCGCTTGCAAATGCGATCGCGATTTATCAGCGCTGTACCAAAATTATTCACGATAATCGCATATCGCGGGTAATCAAACAGTGCCAAGAAGAATTGCAACGGCGACAGCAGTTTTTGAATTTAGTGACACAGGCACAGTCTCAGGCAGAAAATCGGTTCTATAAAAATGCGATCGCAGTTTACCGAGAGGCTGAAAAGCTTTATTCTACGGAGTCTCTACGACAGGCGATCGCTGCAAGTGTTGCTCAAGTCCAACAAGAAGAAATTTATGAAGCTGCTTTTGAAAAGGTGCAACAAGCTGAAAGTGAAGGAAGATTACAGGGAGCGATCGCACTTTTAAAAAATGCCCTGGCTAAGTTTTCTCGCCCTGACGGACTTGATTTACTCCAAAAGCTACAAAAAACATTTAAAGGAAGAGAACAGTTTCGCCAAGGACTAGCAGCAGAAAAAGCGGGTGATTTTAAGGCGGCTGCATCTCTTTATAAAAATGCTAGATTGCTTTTGCCCAACTCTACATACTGCCAAATCCGGTTAGCACTTGTGGCAATTAAAACTCAAGAATGGGCGATCGCACTAACTCACCTAGAAGCTATACCTGGAGAACAAGCTGCTTATTTGCGGGGATTTGCCTACGCCCAACAAGAAGATTTGCAGGTAGCTTATAAAGAATGGCTTGGGTTATCTACTGCTAATATTAGCAAGCAACGAGAGATTATTAAAAATATTTCCCAACGTCAACGGCTGCTAAAACTACAGAATATTGAGCAGTTGGTAGCAGCTGAAAATTGGGAGAAGGCTAAAACAGAAAGTGCACAATTTCTCCAAAAATTTGGTTCCGATCCTTTAGTAGAGGAAAATCTCAACGAGCATATTCAGCCACGTTTAGAAGCAGAATTATGGAAAGATAAAGAATGGAAAATTATTGCCGATAAAGTTGAAGAAGCTTGGATTTCACAGCCGAATATTACTACATTACATAATTTGGCAGTAGCAAATTATTATCTTGCTCAAACTTCTCCGATCAATCTGATAAATTTAATATTTTCTTTATCAACAGCTTTAGCAAATATAACTGAAGATCCTAGCCTTCAAGATGTGCCTTGGCTAGAAAATAAACCTGTAGATTTTGCCGCCGTCTCTTTAGAATTAAAATGTCGAATAGAAACCGCAATAGACATGAAAGATACAAATATTATTGAGTATTTGTATCTGCGCGATCGCTACCGATTAGAAGTAGTATCTCTAAATCTCATGGGTGAGCCGCCAAAGTGGGGAATGAAAATAAAAGATGTATTTATCACACCTATTTGTTATCAAAATTATCTTCCTCAATGGCAAGGTATTTATGAAAATAGAATACATACTAATCCAAAAATCTTAAATTCCCTTTATACAAATTGGGGATTAGCCGTGGCAGCTTGTTTAGAAGGAGATTATCAAAGAGCAATTCAACTTAAACCTAAACCCTCAACTACAGATAAATCTGATATTGCAGCATTTGCTCAGAAATTTGTCGCTTATCATGAAGTTTATTATCAGCTACAGCAACAAAAATGGCGAGAGGCAATTATTCCTCTCAAGCAAGCAAAGCCAGAAATTCAAGCTAGTCAAGATTGGCAACAAGAAATAGACAGACTTTGTGGATTGCAACGTCAAACAATATCAGAATTTCAAGAGCATTTAGAGTTTGCCCAGTTTTGGTATGGCCTTTTAGAAAGTCGAGATGCTAAAAGTTATCTAGCTGAGTATAAGGCAGAACAAATACGCGAACAAATTGCTAATGAACAAATTTCATCAGCAACAGCCCTGAGAGAACTACAAAAACTTAAAGAAATTGACAATCAAAATCCTATTGTAATTGATCTAATTGAGAGAATTGAATTTAACCAAGAATTAGAATTAATTGATAAGCTATTAAAAAATAATAAATTTGAAGAAGCTGTTCAACGTGCTAAAGAATCCCAGCATCAACGTCTACGTAATATTGTGTCAGACATTTGTGTAGAAATATTAATCAAGGGTTTCAAAAATCGTGATTTAGGATTTGAAGATGTTTATCAATTAGGCTATTGGGCTTATGAACTCTGTCCAGATGATCCAAATGTCCAAGAAGTTTACAGGTTTAGCCAAGAACTAAAGGATATTCAAAATCTGATGAAATACGATCGCTTTGATGAAGCTGTTCATCGTGCCAAATACTCACAACATAACTCTATTCGTAACTATGTCGCTGAGTTTTTTATTAATATCTTGGTTAAAGGTATCCAAAACCGCAATTTATCTTTTGATTTAATTCAGCAATTAGGTCGTTGGGCTTATGAACTTTGTCCAAACGAACCTGCTTTTCAAGAAATTTATCATAGTCTAAATATTCGTTAATTAAAGGTATCCAATGGAATATAATCCTTATGACATTCTGAGTGTATCCCCAGCAGCATCCAAAGCTGAAATTGCAAAAGCTGTAGCAGTGGCAATGAAGCAAAAAAAACATCCTGTGGATATCATCGCTAAAGCTCAAAAAAGTTTACTGAAACCAGAGGAACGCATTATAGCCGACTATTTGCGCCCCATACTACCCACTATTAAGCACTTCAAATATAGTGATTTATCGGCTTTGCTTCAACCAGCCCTTAAACTGATATTATTGCCAGAATTTGATGGATTGGAGCAAGCGATCGCTCAAGCTACCCAAGAAGAATATCTAGAGCGAGAGCCTTTGCCAATAAGTTTATCAGAATTATTTACCAAGGGCATGACAGCTTGTAAAGAGGGACAGTATCCCAAAGCGATAAAATACCTCGAAGACTACTGCCAAGGTTGTACAGACCACAATAGCAAAGATTACATTCAAGCCCAAATGTGGCTAATTAAAGGTTATAAAATGGGTGGACAGCTAGAAAGAGCGATCGCGCTTTGTCAGCTTTTGAGTAACCATACTCATCCGCAAGTGAAAACTTGGGCAACTAAAACTTTACCGATGTTATCAAAAGAGGCTTCTCATGTTTAATTATATTATCAGTCAGGAAAAGTTCGACTTGACTATACAAGAAATTAAAAACCTCAAAAAGGACAAAGTTTTACTACAACAGTCCTTGCGAGAACAGCAAACCCAAACCGCAGCAAACACTGAAGATTTATTCTTAGAACTGCTAGAAATTGGTGATGCACTAGAAGCCTTACTGGATTATCTAAAACAGAACCCCAACCCCAGCCTAGAATTTATCCAGCGTTTACCCAAGTCTGTAGAGGCGGTTAATCGTAAGTTTCTCGGTGTAATAGGAAAGCGCCAAGTCTTACCTATAAAAATAGAACTGCAAAGTAGACAGCCAGATTTTAATTTATGTCGTGTTGTTGATCGTGAAGTAAGAAATGATATAGCAGACCAAACAATTACTAAAATCGTCCGTGGAGGGTTTACTTTAGGAGAAAAGACCCTGCGTCCAACAGAGGTAATCACATCTAAATCATCACTTGGGGAATTGTAGCTGCTGTTTAGATCAAGATACAACCTAGCAATTACCTGTCTGCTTTCAAAGTCATTAATTGTGGCACATTTTAATGTGGCACATTCAACTGAAATTTTACTGGAGTTTTTTAAGTAGAATATGTATATATCATTACTAATTTAAAAGCCTGTTGGAGGGCTACCATGAAATACTATCGCCCCCGACTTCAGTTTAGAAACGGCTGGCTGTTGGCTATACTTACCGCCATCACAGCTACCCCTGTAATAGCAGAGACAGCAAATTTTGGTACTTTCAATTTATCAACAAACTTTGCTCCAGCACAAGGAACAGTGCAGGGGTTTACAGGTGGTTCTTACTCATTGTCTGCCATAACTAACCGCGATCGCGATCAAAAAGCCTGTATTGGCTTTGCCGATCCCAATCCAGATCACATTATGGTTTTGGAAAAGGATTTTTCGCAGTTGACAATACAAGTCGATAGCAACAACAACGACACCACTTTACTCATCCAAGGGCCTGAGGAAAAAACGATTCGTTGCGGCGATGACACTGGCAAAAAGAAAGATGCTAGTGTTGGCGATCGCAACTGGAAAAATGGTACTTATCGGATTTGGGTAGGTACATTTAATCCTGGGGTCAAGCGCGATTATACTCTGACGGTCGAGCAGCCGTGAAGCAGGGGAGCAGGGGAGCAGGGGAAGAAGAGCCAACGAATGCCTAATGCCCAATTTTTAGCTGTAACACCTGAGAGGATAATATGGGAGAGTAGCTTGTTGTGCTTTCCGAGGGTGCTATCTCGTGCTATCTATACTACTTGCTGACTTTCGTATCATATTTGAACGTGACCCAGCTGCCCGTAACTGGTTGGAAGTTTTATTTTGTTACCCTGGTTTGCAAGCCCTACTATTCCATAGGCTGGCTCACTGGCTGCATAATATTGGCCTTCCCTTTATCCCCCGTCTAATTTCTCACTTGGCTCGGTTTTTCACTGGAATTGAAATCCACCCAGGTGCAGCAATTGGGCAAAGTGTGTTTATTGACCACGGAATGGGTGTAGTAATTGGTGAAACTGCGATCGTGGGAGACTATGCCCTAATTTATCAAGGTGTTACCCTTGGGGGTACTGGTAAAGAATGTGGCAAACGCCATCCTACTATAGGTGAAAATGTCGTAGTCGGGGCTGGAGCGAAGGTGCTGGGCAATATCCAAATTGGCAATAATGTCCGTATTGGCGCTGGGTCTGTTGTTTTAAGGGATGTCCCTTCTGACTGTACTGTGGTAGGCGTGCCTGGGCGGATCATATATCGTTCTGGAGTGCGGGTTGCACCCCTTGAACACAGTAACTTACCAGATTCAGAAGCCGAAGTGATTCGTGCTTTAGTAGACCGAATTGAATCGCTGGAAGAAAAAATCCAAACTCTTCAGAGTACCCACTCTTGTGAAAAAATTCTGGTTTTGGCGGGTTCTTTAGCTGCCAAAGAAACTGAACTATCAGAAGGCGATCGCTGGTGTAATCTCAAGGATAAGGCTATCCAGGAGTTTCTAGATGGTGCTGGCATTTAAATAAAGTGAGGAGTTAAGAATAAAAAATAATTCCTAATTCCTAACTAACAATATTTAAGGATTAATTTCTTGGCTAGACCACTCTTGCTGGTCATCTCGGTGGTAAAGCCATCGATTTTGTGGTTCGCCGCGCAATTCTAAATGATCTACCTGCACCGGGTCAAGTAGCAGTAGGCAAAAATTAGGCACTGGCTGCACAGCGTCGGGCGGTGGTGGCTCAAAAGCTTCTGCTTCCTTGATTCTGGGTTTACCAGGATCAGGCCAAGCAAACTGTAAACGCGCTGCATCACTGAGTTCTTGCCACATACTGATCCGGGCTGGCTGTAAATCTTGGTGAGAATCATCACTGCTTACTAGGGTCAAACAGCCAGTGATGCGGAATTGTTCTCGTGTATTGGGGAAGTACCAACAAATCTCTGCCCAAGGTTGTTGCTGTATCTGATCGGCTTTAGCACTACGGCGATCGCTAATAAATTTTAGCTGGTTTGTATCTTCTAGAAAGCCACGAAAGACTACAGTCCGATTAGCGGGGCGATCGCCTGCTTGAACCGTTGCTAGTTGCAGGTAGCGGGCATAAACAAGGCTGCGGTTGCGATGGAGGGCATGGGCGATCGCGCTTCGCCAAGGAGCAAGGGACATTATACAATTCTGTTGGTAATCTAACGCTAGGTATTCCTGAACATACTACCACTTCGATACTCCTGGTTGAGCGCCAGTGATTCCTAAAAGTTCTCTAACGCCAAGAAGCTTTAGGAGTCGGCTGCTGTAAAATATGTATGTATAAATTCTTAATATAAATAACACCTGATGAGTTCTTTACCCCCTAATCGTGCTAATACTCTCAAAGCTGCTTTTCGTGTTTGTGATGTAGCTCCTTTAGTGAGTAGTAGAGATATTGAACGTTATTATGTTAATTTATCAAAAGTTCGTAAGACAGAGGCAATTAATACTATTAAAAAACGCTTAGATTTTCTTGAACCCGCAGAATTTTGCAGCCTTCTATTTACTGGACATCGGGGATGCGGTAAAAGTACCGAATTAAGGAAGATTCAGCAAGAATGGGAATCTCAATATAGAGTTATTTATATAGAAGCCGACGCTGAACTAGATATATTAGACGCAGAATACACAGATTTATATTTGGTAATTATAAAAAAAGTTGCTGATGTCTTATACACATCGGAATTAAATTTTGATGCAAAACTGTTAAATAATTTTGAGTCTTGGTTTAAAGAAATTACTCAAGAAACTGAACAAACAGTTGAAAGGTCAGTAAGTATCGGTGCTGAGGCAGAAGCAGGAATAACGATTCCCTTTCTTTCAAAGCTATTGGGTAAAATACAAGCTCAAATTAAAGGTGCTGACAAACAAAGAAAAACAGTTCGTCAGAATCTACAAAAAGATATTGGTCGTTTACAAGCAGATATAAATTTGCTATTAGGTGATGCTTTTGTCAAGCTTAAATCAAAATATCCGGAATTTGAAAAAGGATTTTTAATTATTTTTGATAACTTAGACAGAGTGCCTCCAAATGTAGCTAAACATTTATTTTGTGATTACGCATTTCAATTACAAAGTCTACATTGTACAATTATCTATACAGCGCCAATTTCTATTGTCTATTCTGAAAATAATTTGGCGAATACCTTCGACACACCGAATATTGTGCCGATGGTCAACATATATAAATTTGAACAAGATAAAACCGATCTAGATCATAATGATGATGGGATAACAGCAATTACGAATTTAATTGAACAAAGAGTTGAAGTAGATGCAGTGTTTGAATCGCGTCAACTATTGGTAGATTTAGCGAAAGCAAGCGGCGGCCA
Organism: Nostoc sp. WHI; assembly: GCF_015714725.1. Taxonomy (GTDB): domain Bacteria; phylum Cyanobacteriota; class Cyanobacteriia; order Cyanobacteriales; family Nostocaceae; genus Nostoc. The sequence continues at coordinate 17,275 of NZ_WBKM01000097.1, read as the reverse complement.
CATCCGCCAATTGATGCAAATAGCATCACAAGCATTTCTTACAGCCGCAACTCGCGATCGCGAAAAAGTTATTGCCGATGATATTACCTATGCTATTAAGCAAGAGCAGTTTAATTTTGAACGGAGTATACCAACAGAATACTATTCTGCGTTGGCTGCGGTATGTGTAAATAAGGATGTTTCTAAAGATGAAATCGGCAGGTTAATGCTGTTCAGTCTTTGGGTTTTTGAATACAACGGCATAAATCGCTGGAATTACGTTAATCCAGTTGTGAGGCAAATCCATGCTTTTCAAGAAGCACTCAAATCAGCTACAAGTAACCCCTAAGTTAAATTTGCAAAAAGAAACTTTTGTGCAAATCAATCAGCAGTCATTAGCGGAACTATTAACCTTTGTTGACTTTGCTGACACTCAGTTAACGATTGGGTTTGTTGCTGTTAACTTTGCTGAAGATAGAAATATTTTAATTGAAATCCTCGACAAGCATCCTCGATGTCAAGATATTCAGTTTGAAATTCTCAATTTTGCTGATCCGAATTTGCGTTTTTTAAGGGATGAGATTATTGGTGATTTAAAAGAAATTCATTTAGAGGCGGATAAAAAATTAGTCTTAATTGTTATCGGTTTAGAAAAGTCCATTGGTTTGTCTGGAAAATATCCGCCTGTACTGCAAGACTTGAACTTTGTGCGAGACGCTTTTACTTATAGCGTTCCTCACCCTGTACTGATATTTTTACCAGATCATGCACTAATGCGTTTGGCAAAATATGCCCCAGATTTTTGGGCATGGAGAAAAGGAGTATTTTATTTTCAAACTGTCCAGTCTACTCAAGAGTTAGCTATTGAAAAAACTATTCAGTCTGAGAGAATATTAGGAAGTTTAGATTTACTAGAAAGGCAAGAGCGGATTGATTTACTTGAGCGCTTGCTAATGGAAGAATCAACTGATATACGCACCCGCATTACTATTTCAAAGGAGTTAGGGGTTGCTTACAGGAGTATTGGTGAGGCGAAAAAAGCAGAAGATTTTTTGCTAGAAGCTTTAAAGTTAACTGAAGAAGATGAAAGTTTAGCAGGAATCAAAGCCAGCATTCTCCACGAACTCGGTTACATATATAATGATTTGGGAGAATGGGAGAAAGCGATCGCACTCTACAATCAGTCTTTGGAAATATCTGAACGCATTGGTGATGTGCAAGGCAAAGCGGCGACGTTGCACAATCTGGGAATTATCTACACCAATAAAGGAGATGTGGATGAAGCGATCGCACTCTACAATCAGTCTTTGGAAATAACTGAACGCATTGGTGATGTGCAAGGCAAAGCGGCGACGTTGCACAATCTGGGAATTATCTACGCCAATAAAGGGGATGTGGATGAAGCGATCGCACTCTACAATCAGTCTTTGGAAATATCTGAACGCATTGGTGATGTTCAAGGCAAAGCGACGACGTTGCACTGTCTGGCAGGTATCTACGCCAACAAAGGGGAACTGGATGAAGCAATCGCATTCTACAATCACTCTTTGGAAATAAATGAACGCATTGGTGACGTCCAAGGCAAAGCGGCGACGTTGAACAATCTGGGATATATCTACGCCAACAAAGGGGAAGTGGATGAAGCGATCGCACTCTACAATCAGTCTTTGGAAATAACTGAACGCATTGGAAATGTCCAAGGCAAAACGGCGACGTTGCACCAACTGGCAGATATCTACGTCAATAAAGGGGAACTGGATGAGGCGATCGCACTCTACAATCAAGTTCTTGAAATTGATGAACGCACTGGGAATGTCCAAGGCAAAGCGGCGACGTTGCACTGTCTGGGATATATCTACGCCAATAAAGGGGAAGTGGATGGAGCGATCGCACTCTACAATCAGTCTTTGGAAATAACTGAACGCATTGGAAATGTCCAAGGCAAAGCAGCGACGTTGCACCAACTGGCAAGTATCTACGCCAACAAAGGGGATGTGGATCAAGCGATCGCACTCTATAGTCAGTCTTTGGAAATAGAAGAACGCATTGGTAATGTCCAAGGCAAAGCAATAACTCTGTGGTGCTTAGGACATTTGGCAGAACAACAGGGTGAATACACTAAAGCGGTATCCTATTTGCAACCAGCTTTAGAGATTTTGCAGCGATTGAAGTCACCGGATGCTGAAAGTGTGAGTGCAAGTCTTGATAGGGTAATTCGTAATTCGTAATTACAGGACGGAAAGATTTTTTGTCTCACGCAAAGGCGCAAAGAAGAACGCGAGAGTGTTTTCTAAATAAATGAAAATTGCTGTAATGAGTCTTTAATACTCGTGGACGAGTCTTTTATACTCGTGAGCGAGTCTTTGATACTCGTGGACAAGTCTTTGATACTCGCGGACGAGTCTTTGATACTCGTGAATGAGTCTTTTATACTCGCGGACGAGTCTTTGATACTCGCGGACGAGTCTTTGATACTCGTGGATGAGTCTTTGATACTCGCGGATGAGTCTTTGATACTCGTGAACGAGTCTTTTATACTCGTGAGCGAGTCTTTGAACTCCATTAATGAACCTCGGAGCTTCGTCAATGAGTCTTTACAGCAATTCAGGACAGAGAATCAGGATCTACACCGAGCGATCGCTAACGATAAAAATATTTAAATGTTTGGACTCTACAACAAATCTAAAAATTTTTCTAAGTTTATCCGAGCTTGTTTTAATATCTTAGCCAGTGTAGTGCGTTTGACTGGTCGATGGGCGGGAACAGTCAATTTCAAAACTTCATCCGGCATTTGTTTTTGTAGTCTAATGTGACTACCTCTTTGACGTACAACTGTCCATCCATCTCACTCTAAAGCTGTAATAATCTCAATGTATGACAAACTGGGAACTTTAGTCACAAAACCAATTCCTTGACTATGGCTCCCTGTTCAACTATCAATTCTTCTTCCAGTGGTTCCAAGTAAAGTTTTATCGCTTCTCGAATATTTTCTACCGCTTCATCAATAGTTTCGCCTTCACTAATACATCCGGGAAGTGTAGGAACGAAAACTGTATAACCACCTTCATCGCTTGGTTCTAATACTACTTTTATATTCATAGATTACTTGACTTTCTATTAGTGTGTACTTTGTTAATGTAGCAGAAAGTTTTTAGATTAAATCAGGATCTACGCCAAGCGATCGCAACCGTTCTCGTAATAATTGGGTTTCTTGCTGTGCCTGTTGAGCTTTTTGTTCTGCCTGTTGAGCTTTTTGTTCTGCCTGTTGAGCTTTTTGTTCTGCCTGTTGAGCTTTTTGGTCTGCCTGTTGAGCTTTTTGTTCAGCAAGTTTTTCCTTTTCTTCTGGTGTTAAAAACCGTTGTCCTTGTTGGTTATACCAATACATCCACTCCCGTGGTATGCCTAGATAAGTTCCTCGTTCGATGCCAATTCCTAAATCTATTTCTGGCAACCAAACTAGATTCCCATCATGTAATTCATAAGCATTGTTAACTAATTTGTAAACTTCTAAACGTGGCTTGCGGCGACGAAAGGGGTTGTAAACTACATAATACAAAATTCCCAATCTTGCATACTCTGCTTTTTTGGTCGAGTACTCACCACGGTACGTTTTAGATACTACCTCCAACACTAATATCGGTAATTTCCTCTCTTCCCAAAGCACATAACTGGGACGGAGGTTTTCATCATAAAATCGCTCTACGCCCAAACTCAAAAACCCATCTGGGACTATTGCTGGTAAATCTGGGTCATAATAAATACCCATATCTACGCCAAAATACCAATCCATGCGTTCTGGCCAAGCCATTGCCAGAATCGCTTTGAGCAAACCGGGAATCAAATCTTGTAATTCATTATCCACTGGGGTATCGTCAGAGTCTGGTAGTTCCTCAGATGAGGGCAAGCAAGCCAAGGGATTGTACTCTAGCATGATGGCTTCAGTGATTATCTCTTAATTTCAGATCGTAGACGTAATTAACTGTTATGAGTGTTAGCAAAAGTTACGCACTAGCGATCAGTTGTTAAATCCTGTCTCTCCACCAGCGATCGCCCAAGGGGCAACGCCAAAGGCGATCGCATTTGCATTAATTTATGTTCTAATCGCAACGTAGTACTTAGCTATGTCAGAGGGGAATCGACATTATACATTATAAATTTTTGTTGAAATCTATACGGCGTAGAGGTAGCGCAAAGTGGGCAATTTGACAATCTTTAATCCTAAAACTACTTGGCGTATAGTCATAATCTGTCCGCACGCAACCAGAACGCAAGACACCTAATATATGGTTCGAGAACTCGAAAGAAAACGCCAGAGTGCAAAGTTTCCCGAAACTGCACCGGCTGCTAATCCCGTATTTTTTAGAACTTATAGCCGCCGTACCAAGGCGGGACTAAGGGAAACATGGGATGACGTATGCGATCGCACTCTACTAGGCTTAATTAAGCTGGGGAAGCTAACTCAAGAAGAAGCCGACATCCTCGATCAGATGCAGCGCAACTTGAAAGCTATGCCCAGTGGACGCTGGCTATGGGTTGGTGGTACAGACTGGATAACCAAGCCAAAGAATTTTTCCGGCGCTTATAATTGCACCTCTACCAATCTAGAAGACTGGAGTGCCTTCGGATTAATGATGGATTTGGCAATGATGGGTTGTGGAACTGGAGCCGTTCTAGAACCACAATTTATCAATCAGTTGCCCCCCATCCGTAATCATTTGAATGTCACTGTACAAGGTGAAATTGGCAGCACTCTTCAACAACTGCGACGTGAATATACTGAAACAAATATAGAAGGCAACAGCGTCACTATTCACGTTGGAGATAGCCGTGAAGGTTGGGTTGAATCATATCAAACCCTGTTAGAACTCTCCACTAATGAACAATTTTCAACAGAAGTTGAAGTATTAGTTGATATCAGCGATGTCCGAAAAGCCGGAGAAACTCTCAACGGCTTTGGAGGAGTTGCTAATCCGGTGAAATTGCCCGGACTTTATCAGCGTTGTGCCTCTATTCTCAATAAAGCTCTAGGACGACAATTAAGTTCAATTGAATGCTGTTTGTTAATCGATCAAGCGGCTGTCACAATTGTTGCTGGCAACATTCGGCGCTGTCTCCCTGAAGATGCTTTAGTTCATACTTCCAAAGGTCTTGTTCCCATTTGCGATGTCCAAGTGGGTGATTTAGTACAAACTCCTTTAGGATTTCGGCGAGTTGTTGATAAATTCGACCAAGGATTTCAGGATGTTTATGAAATTGAAACTAATGCAACTTACCCTAGAGCAACTTTAAACCACAGACAAGCAGTTCTTGCAGATGCTCAAGGGAGAATTACCTGGAAGGCGATCGCAAGTCTAGTTGAGGGCGATCGGCTACTGCACAACACACAAGTTCTACCTGGCACAGTTACCCATCTACCCCCTGATTTTACTGAATCTCGACCCTCAAACAGTCGCACAGCTAAATCGTTTGTAATTCCCGAATTGACATCTGAGGTTGCTTGGCTAATTGGGTTAAGCCACGGTGACGGCTATATTGCTCTCGGTCGAAATAAGTATAATAAGCCTTATGGCCGGGTTGAATGGGCAATGAATAGCTTAGATAGGGAACTCACAGCTAGAGTTCAAGCCAAAATAGATGCTGCTTTAGCTTTATTTGGATTGACTGCTACTCATGGCATTATCAAAGGCGAAAATACTGCTAAATCAATCTGCTCATCTATTCGATTAGCTGAGTACTTCCATCGCTATATCAAGCAGCCAAATATTCCCCTAGCAATTCCTAGTTTTATTTTGCAGGGTTCAGTAGATATCAGGGCGGCTTACCTAGCTGGATTAATGGACAGTGACGGTGCTGTGAATAACCGACCCCCTCACTTAGTTACCTCAGTCTATCGGTCATTTATTAGACAAGTTAGTGCAGTTTTATCCAGTTTGGCGATCGCTGGCAGAATTAGCATTATCCATCCACAACAGAAAACATGGCAAGTTAAATACAGCCTCACAATACCAGCCTTTAAAGAGCGTTACAACGCACTCATTGCACCACACTCAGTTAAAGGGTGTGTGAAACAAGGACTGAAAATGTATGGTTTCACTGTTCCTGCTAGCATCATGCGGGAAGCTTACACCTATAGCGAGATGCGAGATATGGGATTCCAAGGATCTCGCACTGTTGATGCCAATTATGAACGCTATATCGTTGAAGCTGATATCTCGTTAGATATTCCAGTCAGTGTTAAAGGACTGGGCAGTTATGATCATGTCCACACTTACGATATCGAAGTCGAAGAAGCTCATTGTTTCTATTGTGATGGCTATCTGACACATAATAGTGCTGGCATGAGGCAAGGTTCTAGCGAAGATAGTTTGTTCGCCGATGCCAAAGATAATTTATGGCAGCAGGATGAAAGTGGCAACTGGCGAATTGATCCAGAGCGCGATGCTCTGAGGATGGCAAACCACACCAGAGTTTTTCACCGCAAGCCAACATTAGAAGAATGTATTGATGCTGTCCGCAAACAATATTACAGTGGCGAAGGAGCGATTCAATGGGCTGGTGAAGCTGTGGCGCGATCAAACATTGATTTGCTGCCAACTCCTAAGTTAAAAATTGATTTCTTGAAAGCTTACGAACAAGGAACAGCAAAACAGTGGTTAAAAGAACGTTATCCAAATCTTGATGCTAATGAGCTAGAACATCGTTTGCAGCGATATGCTTTAAATCCGTGTGGAGAAATCATAGGCGCTAACTTCCACTGTGTGAGTGGTGATACTTTGCTCATCACTAGAGATGGAATGCATAAAATCAAAGATGTTATTGGGTGTGAAACTGAGATTTGGAATGGTCAAAAATGGAGTCAAGTAACACCATTTAAAACTGGTAGCGATCGCCATTTATATCGAGTCAAATTTGCAGATGGTACTTACTTGGATGTAACCGCATATCATCGCTTCTTTGTGAAAGATAGATTTGACCAAGAATACAAAGAAGTGCAAACTAAGGATTTGATGGATGTTAGTAGATATGCCATTCATACTGAGCCTTTTACTATTCACTATGAAGATGGATTAAATATCGATCCAAGTTATGCCTATACTTTGGGGATAGCTGTAGGAGATGGAACTACAGATAAAAATGGGAATGCCAAAGTTAGACTCTATGAACAGAAAGCCGCTTTATCTGTAATCGGAAGAAAGTCTCCTGAAAGAAACTATGACTACCTACCGACTTTTACAGATGTAACAGACTTAGGTTTTTCTGGAGAATTTTTAAAGAGTTTAAAAACAAATCCAGAGTCACTGAACGTAATTGCTAGTTGGAATCGCCAAGCCATTTTGCACTTTATTGCTGGTTTAGCGGATACAGATGGCTCGAATACACATAACAATGGCATTAGGATTTATATCTCTGATTACGAACGTGCATATCGAGTGCAGTTATTACTAGCTAAATGCGGTATCCGTTCTTCTTTAAATCTTTGCGCTCATCAAGGTTCAGTAACTAATTATGGTGTTCGCAGCCAAGATTTGTACTACCTGCAAATTACTAACTGTAGGCAAATTCCTTGCCAGTGTTTGGATGTGAGCAAAGGGTGTGACGCCAAATACAAAGGTAAATGGCAAATAGTCAGAAGTGTGGAAGAATTGCCAAGTTTGCACGATACTTATTGCTTCAACGAACCAGAATATCATAAAGGAGTATTTGGTAATACTCTAACTGGTAACTGCAATTTGTCTGAGGTTCACCTGAATCAAATCGACCCACATAATTACAAAGAACAAGAGGAGGCTTTCACTGCTGGGGCTTTATCTGTAGCAGCACTTTTAAATCACAAATTCCTCGAACCACGCTATCAATACAGCCGTGAATTAGATCCGATTGTGGGAGTTTCTTTTACAGGTTTATTTGATTTCTTTGTCCATGCTTTTGGTGTTGATTGGCTGCGCTGGTGGGAACAAGGAAGACCGGCAACTGCACAAGGATTAGCTTTCAAACGTGAGGAAAAGAAATACTTAAGTTATTGGAAAGATATTGTACATCGGGTTGTTTGGGATTATTGCGATCGCCACAATCTCAAACGTCCAAATCGCTGTACTACAGTCCAACCTAGCGGCACTAAGGCTTTATTAACTAATGCTAGTTCAGGATGGCATCCCCCGAAAGCGCAAAGATTTATTCGCCGCATTACCTTTGGCAAAAATGACCCAGTAGCCTTAGCTTGTATTGACTATGGCTACAATGTTATTCCCTCTCAATCAGACAAAGATGAACAGGGCAATTTGCTTAACGATCCCTTTGATTCACGGGTAAGTGAATGGTTAGTAGAAATCCCGGTTTCTGTATCTTGGGCTGATTTACCTGGAGCTGATGAAATTGATATTTCTAAGTTTTCAGTCTTAGCCCAATTTGATTTTGTCCTCCAGGTTCAACGCTGGTATGTGACTCACAACACATCAGCAACTTTGGAGCTTCGCTCTGAGGAAATAGAAACCCTTGGACAGCGCATCTACGAAACTATCCAGAATGATGAAGGATATATTTCAGCAGCTCTTTTAGCTCGTTTTGACGATCTGCAATCATTCCCACGTTTGCCGTTTGAACCAATAGACAAACCAACCTGCGATCGCTTAAGTCAAGAGGTGAAAGCACGGCGCAAAACAGATGATTTCTGTGCAGTTCTAAGCCGCTACGATTCAGGCGAAATGACAGAGGCTGGCCCTAGTGGTTGTGACTCTGATAAGTGTATGTTTCCCGATCAGCAACCAAGCTTATAAGGCGAAATGACTAGGGACTGGGAAGCAGAGGAGAACTTTCTTAGGCTCTTTCCCCTCTCCCCAATGCCCAACATCCCTCGACAGGTTACGATCAATTAAGATGTGATAATTTTTTACGGCAGCGCCAGGAGACTCTTAATGTTCATTAGTGAATTGTCACCTATATTCAAAGAATTTACCCAGCATCCAGTCTCATTTGTGGGTGGATTATTTTCTGGAGTGCTTCGGCTCAATCTTGCAGACGATCCCGTTAAAAGCTGGCTAGACCAACAGATCCGCTCAAATAGTTACACTGGCACCAGAACGGACGCACATAATGGCAAAACCACTCGCCCTCAACAGATTTCGATTGAGTGACATACTCCCCATGTAGTGTAAGCTCTCTCAGGGGCTTTCGGTATTCCGTCGAATATTAACTGAAGCTCACTTTTAATTTCACGCAATGCCCCACCGCAGAATTTGTAGCTTGCTTCCTAAACTCCAAAGGGGACAGGGGGGCAGGGGGAGGATTTAAGATTCAAGAGTTTTAGAGCAAATAAATTTATTTATGTTCTCCCCCTGTTCCCTGCCCCTTTTCCTCTCATTGACTCCTACCTTTTGACCGGCACCCTAAGCATGAGCGCGCCCACCCAGTCCGACGTGGGGCCAGTTGGTAAATTGACGTGGCAGAGTGCACACTCCGCCCTGAAGTTGCTGAGGGGGATCGAGCGTCGATAGTACCATTTATCGTCCACCTGCTGGACGGACGTGTATGCCTGCCCCGCCAGCGCCAACGCGTTTGCCTGACGCTCGAAGTTGTCCCTGGGGCGATCATTTTCCCGTAGCGGATTAATGGTGCCGACCAACCGCATATCTTTGTTATGATCGTTAAATATCAGCGAAATAGACTGCTTACCCTGCTCCACATTATCCGGCGTTGTCTCGTCGAACTCCTGTGTCAGCGCCGCGAACAACGTGTTGAGCATGAGATCGCTTGTTTGTTGGGCGATCGCAACCTGCTGAGGTGGGGGAGGATAATCATAACCACGGGCAATTGACGTGAAACCGACTCCGATGACTAACACCAGCACAAAAATTCCAAAGCTGACTAGCTTTCTCAAACGCATTCTCTTATTCCTTTGGTTTTATATTGTTCCCGATTCATACTAATTCTGTGTGAAGATGCACATAACAAGACCCTTATCTAGTCCCTCCTTGGTAAGGGGAACGTAGTCGTGAGTAAATATATGCAACTTCACGAAGAAATGGTATCAGTAACTCCGAATCACGGATAAAACCTTTACCGAAGAAAACCAGAGAGCAGAGGGAAAGAATTTATTTTCCATCTGCTAAAAGCGTCTATTAGCGTATCGTATTTTACCACCTTATCATACTGATCAGACAAAATACTAGTACAGCACTGTGTAAATCTAAATACTATAGCAATCCGATTTGATTTTTGAACTTATCTGGGTAGGCAGGCAACAGGCAAGAGGCAAGAGGCAACGGGAAAGAATGCTCTTTGATCTGTACGGAGTTTTTTCAGAAATCAAATCATAGTCCTATATTTACTAAAGATACTAAAGCTAGGTGTATAAGCATCGAAACATGGAATCCCTAACGTCTCGTATGCAGGTGGTACAGTCGCCAATTATTCCTATAGTTGGGGAACTAATTAAAAACTCTCCTGGAACAATCTCTCTGGGACAGGGTGTTGTTTCTTACAGTCCACCACCGGAAGCCATAGAATTTTTACCCAAATTCTTAGTCGAACCCACTAATAATCTATACAAATCAGTTGAAGGAATTCCCCCCTTGCTGACAGCACTTGCAGGAAAATTGCAAGCTTTCAACGGCATTGAAATTAACGAGGAAAACTGCATTGTCGTGACGGCGGGAAGCAACATGGGATTTATGAATGCCATTCTTGCTATCACTAACCCAGGCGATGAAATTATTTTGAATACGCCCTACTATTTCAACCACGAAATGGCGATCGCAATGGCTGGTTGTCGTGCAGTATTAGTGGAAACGGATGAAAATTATCAACTGCGTCCTGAGGCGATCGCTCAAGCAATTACTGCCAAAACACGGGCTGTAGTGACAATTTCACCAAATAATCCGACTGGGGTTGTTTATTCAAAAGCGGCATTGTATCAAGTAAATCAAATATGTGGCACTCGCGGCATTTACCACATCAGCGATGAAGCTTATGAATACTTTACCTATAATGGGGTAAAACACGTTTCACCTGGTGCATTTGGTAGTAATCAGTACACTATTTCCCTCTATAGCCTTTCTAAAGCATACGGTTTTGCCAGTTGGCGTATTGGCTACATGGTGATTCCTAAACACTTATTTGTGTCCGTCAAAAAAGTTCAGGATACAATTTTGATTTGTCCGCCAGTAATTTCTCAATATGCAGCTTTAGGAGCATTGCAGGCAAAACAGGAGTATTTGAAGAGTAATATAGGAGCGCTCGCCGAAGTACGGCAACTAGTACTCGACTCTCTCAACCGCCTACAAGGCTTATGTAGCATTACCCCTGCCAATGGCGCGTTCTATTTTTTCCTCAAAGTTCATACCCAAATTGATGCTTTTGAGTTAGTTAAAAGACTAATTCAAGAATATAAAGTAGCAGTCATTCCAGGTACAACCTTTGGTATGGATAATGGATGCTATCTACGTGTTGCTTATGGGGCACTGCAAAAAGAGACGGCAAAAGAAGGTATAGAAAGATTAGTGCAAGGGTTACAAAATATAGTTAGGAGTTATGAATAATCCAACTTCACACCCGGAGCGATCGCAGATTATCCCAAATCTGAGAGAATGACTAAAAAGTGCATCAGTTGAATTTACCTACAGCTATTAAAAACCTGAAAGAATGTTTCCCAGCATAACCTTCCATTTCATCAACCATGACTTTCGTTGTGTCAAAGGCAGACGCAGTTAGTTATGAAAAATAATGACAATTTTGTATTACGTAATACTTGGTACTATGCTTTGCCTAGCTATCAGATCAAGCCAGGTATGATGATCAGCCGCATCTTTTTAGGAGAACCGGTGCTGTTAATCCGCGGCCAGGATGGCAAAATCTCTGCGATGCGGGATATTTGTCCCCATCGTGGTGTGCCCTTGAGTTGTGGTCGATTCAATGGACAGGAAGTGGAATGCTGTTACCACGGTTGGCGCTTTAATCAGGCTGGACGCTGCACTGCAATTCCATCTCTTGTAGAAGATCAGGAGATTGATTTGAGTCGTTTTGATGTACAATTCTATGAAGTTCGGGAAGCTCAAGGGAATATCTGGATATATATGACTGATCCAGATAACGCTCAACCTGCTTCTGAGATGGAGATTCCAGTAATTCCTGGATTTTACGAGCGATCGCCACAGTTTGTAAAAATCGTCAGGTTCCCTTGTTTTATCGATCATGCAGTGGTAGGTCTGATGGACCCTGCCCATTCTCCCTATGTTCATCGCGCTTGGTGGTGGCGAAATGAGCAACTGCACGAAGAAGTAAAGCAATTTGACGCTTCACCCTACGGTTTTACAATGCGACGACACCGATTACCAGAGAATGGGGGTCGATTATACTGGCTAATTGGCGGTGGTCTGCCGGAAACGGAGATTTCTTTTCGTTTACCTGGAGTCAGAATCGAAGAAACCACCATTGGAAACCATCGAGTCTGTAATTTAACGGCAGTTACACCCATTTCGGACACAGAAACTGAGGTAACTTTTGCTCTTTACTGGACACTGCGTTGGGTGGGATTTTTCAAGCCACTGATGCATATATTGGCGCAAACTTTTATTGGACAAGATCGAACTGTAGTGGAAAAGCAGCAGATTGGACTTAAATATAATCCTGTGCTGCGATTGATTAAGGACTCAGATATGCAGGCGCAGTGGTACTACCAGTTAAAGCGGGAGTATGCTAAGTCTGTGGCTGAAGGAAGACCATTTGTAAACCCTGTTAAGGGTCAGATACTCCGTTGGCGTGCCTAAATAATTCGTAATTCGTAATTCGTAATGACGGCTCTCGACGAGACCCTTCTCTACGAGACGCTCCGCGAACGGCAAGCTCAGGGCAGCGCGCTCCGCGAACGTAGCGTTAGCTCATCCTAAAGCGTCTGGGGATTTGAACCCTACCGCAAAACTTACTGCCTGTAGAGGTAGGGGAATTAAACTGAACATACTTGGATGAAGATTTGAACCAACTACACAATATTTCGTTTTCGTCAATATATTTTAGTGAACGATCGCTCTAGTCAATGAAATAGCAAAGATGAATATTATCCTAAATCTACACATGAGAAGATAATCCGGCTATTCAAAAAGGTATATTTGTCTGATTTTTCCTTATTTCCATAGACTATTACCTGCACTCGGACTTAATTATGTACACAATACTAAATAGCTAGGCATATCCCTAAGTTCTCAGAATTACCGCATTATTCAATCTAGAAGTACGAATCATGCAACACAAGAAAAAAGGGGTAGAAAAAACATCCCGACGCGGTTTTTTGGGACGGGCACTTACTGCTGCCGGAACGGCTATAGCCGCTCCCTCATTACTTAATCAGACAACCGTAGCAAAAGACGCTATTCAGAGTAACCCAGGTGAGATAAACGTGAAACTTACTGTTAACGGTGAGCAGCAAACACTCGACCTTGAGCCGCGTGTCACACTCTTAGACGCCCTGCGCGATCGCCTGGGGCTAGTGGGCAGCAAAAAAGGGTGCGATCATGGGCAGTGTGGGGCCTGTACTGTTTTGATCGATGGTCAGCGAGTTTATTCTTGCCTGACTCTGGCGGTGATGCAGGAAGGCAAAGCGATCGTCACCATTGAAGGGCTAGCAAAGGGCGATACTCTGCATCCAATGCAGGCAGCATTCATTGATAACGATGGCTTACAGTGCGGCTATTGTACCCCAGGACAAATTTGTGCTTCTGTTGCCTTACTTGATGAAGTTAAACGCGGCTGTGCCAGCGTCGTCACACCAGATTTAACTCGTCCTCCACAGTTGGCCGAACTCTCGGAAGCTGAAATTAAGGAGCGACTAAGTGGTAATCTCTGTCGATGTAGCGCTTACAACGGCATTGTGGCAGCAGTCCAGCAGGTAATGGGACAAAAACCGCCCTCTCCTGCGGCAACTGTGATGGTCAATGAACCCCAGGAGATGGTCACATGAAGAACTTCACTTACATCCGTGCTACTTCTGTGAAAGATGCCGTTCAACGGGCAACTACTGACCAAAATGCAATGTTGATTGCAGGCGGTACAAATTTGGTTGACCGTTTGAAAGTTTTCCTTGATGAGCCATCGCAACTGATTGACATCTCTCGATTAGAGATGAAGCGCATTGAACGGACAAGCGCGGGTGGTTTGAGCATTGGAGCGATGGTAAGTAACACAGCAGTGGCAGACCATGAAGATGTTCGCCGCGATTATCCAATATTGTCCCGGGCGATTCTGGCTGGTGCGTCTCAGCAAATCCGCAATATGGCAACCGTAGGCGGCAACCTACTACAACGCACTCGCTGTCCCTACTATTACGATACTGCCTTTGCTTGCAACAAACGGCAACCGGGAAGCGGCTGTCCGGCAGCAACGGGCATCAACCGAATGCACGCCATCCTGGGGGCTAGTGACCAATGTGTGGCAGTTCAACCCTCGGATATGTGTGTCCCGCTTGCGGCTCTGGATGCTGTTGTTGTTGTGGAAGGCACTAAAGGTAGGCGGCAGATTCCATTTACAGACTTTCACCGACTACCAGAAAACACACCCCAGCGAGACACAAACTTAGAGCCAGGTGAGTTGATTACCTCGGTGATTATTCCCCCAATGCCCTTTGCCAAATCAGGGGTTTATCTAAAGTTACGCGATCGCACTTCTTATGCTTTTGCGTTAATCTCTGTAGCGGCTGCTCTTGATTTAGCAGGCGATCGCATTAAGGATGTCCGCTTGGCTTTGGGTGGCGTAGCTCATAAACCTTGGCGGCCAACAGAAGCAGAAAAGTTTTTAATCGGCAAGACTGCTAATACTGCAACGTTTCAACAAGCGGCAGAAATTGCACTTCAAGGAGCCAAGCCATTAACTCACAACAGTTTCAAAGTTGACTTGGCAAGGCGGGCAATTCGTCGCGCACTCACGGTTTCAGCTCAAGGAGGAGGCGTAGCTTGAATAAAGTAATTGGGACTGACGTCAGCCGCAAGGATGGACGGGCAAAGGTTACAGGCACGGCAACCTACGCCGCAGAGCATCAAATTCCGGGTCTAGTTCACGGTTATCTTGTCACCGCCAGCATTGCTAATGGGCAAATTAAAAGCATCGACACTGGTGCGGCAGAAAAGGCAGTAGGTGTAATAGATGTTTTCACGCATAAAAACTTGCCCAAGGTGTTTATGCCAACCAACGACTTTGTATCCTCGAAAATCTACGAGGCTCGTCTGCCGTTGTCGGATGACAAAATTCACTATGCGGGGCAAATTATCGGTTTGGTAGTGGCAGACACCTTTGAGCGGGCACGTGACGCGGCGCATTTAGTCAAGGTGGAATACGCAACTCAAAAGCCAGTGGTGGAAGCTGCAAAAGCTACCTTCAAAGAGCCACCGCAGATGGGTGAGGAGTCAAAGTTTGAAAAGGGGAATTTTGCGACAGGGGTGGCAAGTGCAACAACGAAACTTACAGCTACCTACAAGACTTCCACCGAAATGCACGCGCCGATGGAACCCCATGCCATCATTGCCCACTGGCAAGATGCAAATTCACTCACTGTTTACGAACCGTCGCAGTGGGTGTTGGGAAGCCAACGCACTTATGCGGAACTCTTCGGACTGCCATCTGAGCGGGTTCGCATCGTCACGCCCTTCCTGGGTGGAGCTTTTGGCTGCAAAGCCTTACCCTGGCCTCACGGTATTCTCTGTGCTGCGGCTGCCCGTAAACTCCAGCGTCCTCTCAGAGTCGTCCTTAGCCGCAGACAAATGACAGCGAACTCAGGACACCGCTCCGAAACCGAGCAAACTATGCGTTTAGGAGCAACTGCTGATGGTATTTTAACTGCGATCGCCCACGAGGCCAAATCCTGTACCTCACCAGTGGAAGTCTACGCAGAACCCTGTACTGGGGTCACGCCAGTTATGTACACAGCGCCAAATCTGCAACTGAAGCAGGAGCTAGCGGTGCTGAACATCGGTACACCAACATTCATGCGCGGCCCTGGAGAAAATCCTGGGATGTGGGCGTTAGAGTCGGCAATGGATGAACTGTCCTGGATGTTAAAAATCGACCCAGTAGAACTGCGCTTAAAAAACGAAGCTAAAGAACACCAGCGTAAGGATCTGCCGTTCTCAGCCAAACATTTTGCTGACTGTTTGCGAGTTGGTGCGGAGCAATTTGGCTGGAAAGATAGACCAAAACAGCCACGTTCTTTAACACGCGATGGTAAACTTGTCGGCTGGGGAATGGCAGCATCAACCTTCCCCGGCTTGCGGGGTAAAGCATCAGTCAAGGTACGGCTGCTATCAGACGGTACTGCCCATCTGCTCACAGCCGGGAATGACATGGGCACTGGCGCGTATACAGTTGTTGCAGCCACAGCAGCAGAGGCATTGGGGCTACCTGTCGAAGGAATACACGTAGAGTTGGGCGACTCGTTACTACCAGATGGGGGTTTAGCAGGTGGTTCCAAGATGACAGCATCCCTTGTCCCGGCGGTGATGGCAGCTTGTGAGCAAGTTTTGAAAACTGCTAATGCTAAGACTGCAAAGGAGGCGTTTGTAACTCTGGGTGAGTCTGGCCGGGCAGCAATTGAAGCCACAGCATCTTCTGCCCCCGATGATGAAGCGAAGAAATGGGCGTTTCAGTCTTGGGGCGCACATTTTTGCGAAGTCAGTGTGGATGAAGAAATCGGACGTTTACGAGTGACGCGCTGGGTGTCAGTGATGGATATCGGACGAGTCATTAACTCTAAGACAGCAGCGAGTCAAGTCCGTGGTGGTGTGATCATGGGTATCGGGCAAGCCTTAATGGAGGAGTGCCATCTTGATCCAAACATTGGCTATCCCGTGGTTTATGACCTTGCTACCTATCACTTCCCAACCCATGCAGACATTCCTCGCATTGAGGTGTTCTTCGTCGGCGAACCTGACCTAAACTTCAACCCAGCAGGTGTAAGAGGTGTAGGCGAGATTGGGATTACAGGTGTTTCAGCAGCGATCGCTAATGCGGTTTATCATGCCACAGGTAAGCGCATCCGTGATTTACCCATTACACCTGACAAGTTGTTGTAATTGGAAAATTAGGAGTAGCGCTGTCAATACTGTTCGGATAAGATCCCCCCGCTTACGGCGACCCCCTTAAAAAGGGGGTAAAAGAGATATTATCCCCCCTTTTTTAAGGGGGGTTGGGGGGATCTTCGAGGAATAAGTACGTTAACCGAACTGTATTAGGAGTAGCGATGTCAAGGTGAGTCTGCATGAAGTTGCAATTTCTATTCATTACTAGCTCTGAACTCGGAACTTCGACCTTTGAACTCGGA